>WFRT01000070.1 GCA_015486445.1 Pseudomonadota bacterium
CTTGAGGTTGCGCACCCTGCTCACTTTTCCCGCTCTCCCCAAAAAGTAAAGGCACAACCTGATTTGTGCCTTGCCCCCGCCGGCCCGCCCGCAACCGGGCCGCAATCAAAAATGTGCGCCGGCTTCCGGGATCAGGGAGCCTCGGGAGTGATATCGAGAATCACGTAGGTCTTGCGCCCGCCCGGGGTCTGCAGCACGACTTCGTCATCGATCTCCTTGCCCAGCATGGCCCGGGCCAGCGGCGCGGCAATCGACAACTTGCCGTTCTCGATGTCGGTTTCATCCTCGCCGACCAGCTGATAGACCACCTCGTCGCCGGAATCTTCGTCCGACAGGGTGACATAGACCCCGAACTTGACCCGGTCGAAGTCGGGAAACTTGGTCGGATCGATGACGTCGGCCCGGGCCAGGCGGTCACTCAGATAGTTGATCCGCCCCTCGATGAAAGACTGGCGGTTCTTGGCCGCGTCGTATTCGGCGTTCTCGCTCAAATCACCATGAGCGCGGGCCTCGGAAATCGCCTTGATGACCTTCTGGCGGTCCACCGTCTTGAGCTGGTTAAGCTCGTCTTTAAGCTTCTGGTAGCCCTCTGGGGTCAGCGGCACCTTGTTCAAACTCATGCATCAACTCCATTTTCGCTGAGATAGTCCTGGATGGCGCGCAGGTTGACATCGCGGCTGTTTAAGGCGGCAATCGCCCGGGCCGCGGCCTGAGCCCCCGGCAGGGTGGTAAAATAGGGAATTCCGTTATCGAGCGCGGCCCGCCGAATATAGAGGGAATCCTCGTGCGCCCGGGCGTCGCCGGGCAGGTTGATAACCATGTCGATCTCGCCGTTCAAAACCAGGTCAATGGCGTTGGGACGGCCCTCCTTCTGTTTTTTAATCATCCGGTTGTCAATCCCGATAGCGCTTAGGGCCTTCGAGGTCCCGGCCGTGGCGATAAAGGTAAAACCGGACTCAAGCAGGGGCCCGGCGATATCCGCCAGCCCGGTCTTGTCGCTCATGCTGAGAAAGACCGCGCCCTTGAGCGGCAGCGGGTTGCCGGCCGCCTCCTGGGCCTTGGCGAAGGCCAGAGGAAATTCCCGGTCGATGCCCATCACCTCGCCGGTCGATTTCATCTCCGGCCCCAGCAGGGTGTCGACCCCGGGAAACTTGAGGAACGGAAAAACCGCTTCCTTGACCGCGTTCCAGGGCGGCAGAAAATTTTCCCGGACACCGAGTTCGTCCAGGGTTTTGCCGGCCATCACCCGGGCCGCGACCGCGGCCAGCGGCAGCCCCGTCACCTTGCCGACGAAAGGCACCGTGCGCGAGGCCCGGGGATTGACCTCGATGATGTAGATATCCCGACCCTGGACCGCAAACTGCACATTCATCAGGCCGCGGACATCAAGTTCCAGGGCCATGGCCCTGGTCTGGCGGGCAATTTCGTCAATGATTTCCGGGGCCAGCGAATAGGGCGGCAGGGAACAGGCCGAGTCGCCGGAATGGATGCCGGCTTTTTCGATATGCTCCATGATTCCGCCGATCACCACCCGCCGGCCGTCGCAGACTGCGTCGACATCAACCTCGACGGCGTCGTTTAAGAATTTGTCAATCAAAACCGGGTGGTCGAAGGAGACGTCCACCGCCTTGAGCATGTACTCCTCGAGGCTGGCCCGGCTGAAAACAATCTCCATGCCGCGGCCGCCGAGGACGTAGGAGGGCCGGACCAGAACCGGGTAGCCGATGCGCTCGGCGATGGCCACGGCCTCGGCCACCGAGGTCGCGGTGTCGTTGGCCGGCTGCTTGAGATCGAGCTTTTCGAGAAATTCCTTGAAACGCCGCCGGTCCTCGGCCCGGTCGATGGCATCGGGCGAGGTGCCGAGAATCGGCACGCCGGCTTCCTCGAGGGCCCCGGCCAGTTTCAGCGGGGTCTGGCCGCCGAACTGGACAATTACCCCGTAGGGCTTTTCGGTCTCGACAATCTGGAGCACATCCTCGCGGGTCAGGGGTTCGAAATAAAGCCTGTCCGAGGTGTCGTAATCGGTACTGACCGTTTCCGGGTTGCAGTTGACCATGATGGTCTCGTAGCCGTCTTTCGCCAGCGCGAAAGAGCAGTGGACACAGCAGTAGTCGAACTCGATCCCCTGGCCGATGCGGTTGGGGCCGCCGCCCAGGATGATGATTTTCCGGCGCTCGGTCGGGCTGCTTTCATCCTCCTGCTCGTAGGTCGAGTAAAAATAGGGAGTGTAGGCTTCGAACTCGGCGGCACAGGTGTCAACCCGCTTGTAGACCGGGACAATCCCGTCCGTAAAACGCTTGCGGCGCACCGCTTCCTCGCTGCAGCCTAAGAGACCGGCCAGGTAGCAGTCGGCAAAACCTAGTTCCTTGGCCCGGCGCAGGGTGTCGGGAGTAATTTCGGCCAGCTGACGGCCGGCCAGCCTGCGGTTTTCAAATTCGATGATCTCGCGGATGTTGTTGAGAAACCAGGGGTCGATGCCGGTCATCTCGTAGATTGCGGCAATCGAAAAACCCAGCCGCAGGGCATCGGCGATATACCAGAGCCGGTCGGGACCGGGGATCCGCAGGTGTTTTTCAACCTCGTCCAGGGTGCGCTGGTCGGGTTCGGCGTAGGCCGTCTCCGGAAACTGGCGCTCGAAGCCGTAGGAATCGATTTCCATCGAGCGCATCGCCTTCTGCAGCGACTCCTTGAAGGTGCGGCCGATGGCCATGGCCTCGCCGACCGATTTCATCTGGGTGGTCAACACGGCCTCGGCCTGGTGAAACTTCTCGAAGGTGAAACGGGGCACCTTGGTGACCACGTAGTCAATCGTGGGCTCGAAACAGGCCGGGGTCTCGCGGGTAATGTCGTTGGGTATTTCATCGAGGGTAAACCCGACCGCCAGCTTGGCGGCGATCTTGGCGATCGGAAAACCGGTGGCCTTCGATGCCAGGGCCGAGGAACGCGAAACCCTGGGGTTCATCTCGATCACCACCAGCCGGCCGCTCCGGGGATCGACTCCGAACTGGACGTTGGAGCCACCGGTCGCCACCCCGATCTCGCGCATGATCGCCAGCGCGGCGTCACGCATGATCTGGTACTCCTTGTCGGTCAGGGTCTGGGCCGGGGCCACGGTGATGCTGTCGCCGGTGTGAATCCCCATGGCGTCGAAATTTTCGATCGAGCAGACGATGACAACATTGTCCTTGTGGTCACGCATGACTTCGAGTTCGTATTCCTTCCAGCCGACGATCGACTCCTCGATCAGGATCTCGTGAACCGGGCTGGTTTCAAGCCCCCACTTGACGAACTTTTCGAAATCGGCAACGTTGTAGGCGATGTTGCCGCCCGAGCCGCCCATCGTGAAAGAGGGCCTGAGAATCGCCGGGAAACCGGTGTACTCGAGGATCTTCCAGGCCTCATCCAGGCTTTTCGCAACCCCGGACCGGGGCAGGCCGAGGCCGATGCGGTCCATCGCCTCTTTGAACAGCTGGCGGTCTTCGGCCTTCTTGATCGACTCCAGGGAGGCGCCGATCATCTCGACCCCGTACTTTTCCAGGGTCCCGTTTTCGGCCAGTTCGATGCCGATGTTGAGTGCCGTCTGGCCGCCCAGGGTCGGCAGCAGGGCGTCGGGACGCTCCAGGCCGATAATCCGGCCGACGGTGGCGGCGGTCAAAGGCTCGATATAGGTTCGGTCGGCAAACTCGGGATCGGTCATGATCGTGGCCGGGTTGGAGTTGACCAGGACGATTTCGAAACCCTCTTCCTTCAGGGCCTTGCAGGCCTGGGTTCCGGAATAGTCGAATTCACAGGCCTGGCCGATCACAATCGGCCCCGAACCTATCAGCATGATCTTTTTGATATCGGTACGTTTCGGCAATTTTCCATTCCCGATGACTCATTCAACCGGCGCTTCCGGCTCGCTTTCGCGACCCTGCACCGATATTGGAATCATCCCGTTTTGATGGCGTCGTAAAAACTCTTCATCTGCTGCGTTCCCTTCGCCGTGAGCGCAGCGAGGAAGTGCCCTTGGGGTGCATATGAAGCTTTTTACTTAGCCATCGAATATTTTGACTTTTTACGAGTTTGTCAGTCTTTGCCCCGCCGCCCGGCCGCCCAACTTGACGGCTTACTCTTTTTCGACTATTAACCCCGGGTTATGAAAGCCATTTTTCTCGCCGACGCCCACCTGCGCGATCCAGACAGCCCGGCCTACCGGGATCTCTTGAACTTCTTCGGCCAACTGCCCGCCGATCTTGACCGCCTGTTTCTGCTCGGAGACCTTTTCGACTTCTGGCACGGTTACCGGGACGTGGTTTTCACGGTCTACGTACCGGTTCTCGCGGCCCTGGAAAAACTCTCCCGATGCGGGGTCGGAATCGGTTTCTACGCCGGCAACCACGAAATTTCCTGCGGCCCGGCCCTGGAAAAACTGGGCTCCTGCACCAATCATTTCGACGTCGTCGAACTCGGCACAGAAAAACTCTACCTGACCCACGGCGACCAGCTCGACCCCGACGATCACGGCTACCACTTATGGCGGGCCCTGGTACGCTCCCGGCCGCTGCTCGGGATTATCGACCTATTGCCGGCTTCTCTGACCTGGAAGGCCGCCAGCCGGCTCTCCCGGCAAAGCCGCAGCCACGGCGACAGTTCAAAGGCCATCCCGCCCGGGGTCTACCGGCGCTGCGCCGGGCTTCTCGAACAGGAGGTCACGGCCCTGGTCTGCGGCCACTTTCACCAGGCCCGCTGTGAAGTTTTCTCAACCTCCTCGGGCCCCCGGCCGGCCTATTTTCTCGGGGCCTGGGAACGGGACCGCTCCTACCTGGAATGGGACTCGGGCAGGTTCCAGTTCAACAATTTCAAGCCTTCCTGAAATACCATTCCACAAAACTCCCCCTGGCTTTAAGCTTTCCACTCCTCGATAAGGGCCCGAAAACGCTTGAAAAGATAGGCTGAATCGTGCGGTCCCGGGGAACTTTCAGGGTGGTACTGAAAAGAGAACAGCGGGTATTCCTTGTGGCGCAGGCCCTCGACGGTCTGGTCGTTTAAGTTGACATGGGTGACCTCAACCGCCCCGCCCAGGGAATCGGTATCAACACAGAAACCGTGATTCTGCGAGGTAATTTCAACTTCGCCGGTGGTCAGGTCCATAACCGGATGGTTGCTGCCGTGGTGGCCGAACTTGAGCTTGAAGGTTTTGCCGCCCAGGGCCTGCCCCAGGATCTGGTGCCCCAGGCAGATGCCGCAGATCGGCAGCCGGCCGACCAGCTTTTCCACTTCACCGACAATCCCGCCCAGGGCGGCCGGATCGCCGGGGCCGTTGGATAGAAAAAGCCCGTCCGGCCGCCGGGCCAGGATCTCCTCGGCCGGGGTCGAGGCCGGAACCACCGTCACCTCGCAACCCACCTCCCTGAGCAGCCGCAGGATATTGTACTTGATCCCGAAATCGTAAACCACGACCCGGCAGTCATCCTGCTCCGCGTCGCTGTAGCCCTTTTCCAGGTCCCAGGTTTTCTGGCGCCAGCCATAGGGCTCGTCCGCCGTCACGCCGTCCACCAGGTTGACCCCGACAATCCCCGGCCAGCGTTTGAGCTTGGTCATCAGGGAGACGGGGTCGAAATCTTCGGTGCTGATAATCGCCGGCATCGCCCCGGCCGTGCGGATATGACGGGTAAGGGCCCGGGTATCGACCCCCTCGAGTCCGATGACTCCGTCCCGCGCCAGGATTTCGGCCATCTCGCCCCGGCTCCGCCA
>WFRT01000071.1 GCA_015486445.1 Pseudomonadota bacterium
GGCGACAGAGATTCTGCAGAGTTATATTGACGCGGTTTTGCTCAAGGATGTAGTTGAAAGGCACCGGGTCGGCAATATTACCGCGCTTAAATATATGATCCACTCGATCTGTCACGCTTCCGGCTGCAAGTTCAGCATCAATAAATTTTACAACACCTTAAAGAGCCTGTCGATCAAGTGTACGAAAAACAACCTCTATGAATATCTCGACCACTTGGTTGACGCCTGCCTCTTTTACCGGGTGCCGATTCACAGCCGCTCGGAAAAAGCCCGGATCGTCAATCCGGCAAAAATCTATACCATTGACACCGGCCTGCTGCAGGCCTTAACCCATCACCAGGCCGACGATAACGGGCGCCTGCTTGAAAATATGGTTTTTATGCAGCTTTATCGCAGCGGTCATGAAATTGAGTATCTTCACCCCAAGACCGGCGGTGAAGTCGATTTCCTGGCCCGGCGGCAAAGTACCGGCGAGGTTGTCCTGATTCAGGTGTGTTGGGATATCTCCGCTGCTGCAACCTTTAAGCGGGAAATCACCGGCCTCAAGAACGGGATGCGTGAGTTGTCAGCCGAAAAAGGGGTAATTATCACCTGGGACGATGAAGCTGAAATTGATTCAGGGGATTTCCCCGGTAAAATCGATGTCATCCCGGCCTGGAAATGGCTCCTGCACTCCACCTAGTACAAGAAACAGCTTTGCTGTGCATATGATAGGACCATAGGGGTCAATGGACCATAGGGGTCAGGACCATAGGGGTCAAATCTTTATTCTTGATAGTGTTTCGGCATTTGGTAAAAATGGTTGGTTATCCAGGGTTTGTTCTTGACAGATGTTGCCTTGAGTGGTTATATTTTTTTCCAGTTAACATGAAAACTGGAAATATTTGTTTCCGGAGGGGGCGGCATGCTTGAGATTATGAAGTCAATCATCCTGGATTTTCAGGAAATTGAACTTGAGACCGGGGTGCCCAGGCGTTTGCCGGTCAGGGTGGTTCCAGGCAAAGCCACCGTTTGTGTCGGAGTGCGTAGAAGTGGAAAATCGACTTATCTGTTCCAACTGATTAAGCGACTCCTGAATGACGGCGTCTCCCGCGAAAACATCCTGTACCTGAACTTTTTTGACGACCGCCTCCATAACCTTTGTCAAGTTGGACCTGGAGTGATCACGGAGGCCTATTATTCACTCTATCCGGAGAAGAAAAATTCGGAAACTGTCTATTGCTTTTTTGATGAGATCCAGGCGGTCCCCGGATGGGAACCCTTTATCGACCGCCTGATGCGGACCGAGAAGTGTGAAGTCTACATCACCGGTTCGTCAGCCCGAATGCTGTCAAAGGAAATCGCCACCCAAATGCGGGGGCGGGCCCTGTCTTGGGAGATCTTTCCGTTCTCTTTCAGGGAATTTCTGGATTACCGGCAGATTAACGTCACGGGCCCCCTGTCAACCAGGAAACGGCTTCTCGTGCAAAAGGCGTTTGCAGAGTACTGGGAAACCGGCGGCTTCCCGGAAGTTGTTGGGCTTGAACGGCACCTGCGTATAAAGATTCATCAGGAATACTTTCACGCCGTATTGTTTCGTGACCTGGTTGAGCGCCATGATATATCGCATCCCCAGGCGCTCAAGGACCTTGCGCACCGGCTGATAGACAATACGGCAGCGCTCTACTCAATCAACAGCCTGACCGGCTATCTGAAATCACTCGGTCACAAAGCTCCCAAGTACGCCGTGGCGGAATATCTTGAGTGGTTCGAAGACGCCTACTTTCTGTTTACCGTGCGGATCTTCGACGCCTCTCTGGCGCGTAGCAAAACCAATCCCAAGAAGATCTATTGCGTCGACCATGGCATGGTTACCTCGGTAGCCTCAGGTATCCTCATCAACACTGGGCATTTACTGGAAAATCTTGTGTTCGCAGCACTCCGACGGGTTACCTCGGATATCTGGTACTGTAAAACCAAGGGCGGCTTGGAGGTGGATTTCCTGGCCCGGTTGCCCGACCACTCACGCCTGTTGGTTCAGGTCTGTGAATCGATGGCCGTCCCCCAAACCCGGAAACGGGAACTCGCGGCCCTGGCCGAGGCAATGGCGGAATACGGCTTGCGGTCCGGTACCGTGGTAACGCGCAGCGAAGAGGAGCGAATCGAGGTGGATGCCGGGGAAATTAAGCTTGTACCGGCCTGGCGTTTCCTGCTCAATCTACCAGAATCTTAAGCTGGTTGCAGAAGGCAAATTTTTCCAAGACGCTGAGTTTGACCTGACTCGATTTGCATGGTATTATGTTGTCATAATTGATGTAATGATAACGTTGTATTGTTGCATGTAACGGTGATATGGAGGGTGTCGTGATACGGACTCAAGTTCAATTTGAAGAGGAACAGTATCGAGGGATTAAGGAGTTGGCAAGTCAGCAGCAGATTTCAATATCCGCCGTAGTGCGCCGGGCTGTTGACCAACTTCTCTTAACCCGTAAACCCGGGAGGGAGTCGTTATACCGGGAGGCTCTGAAGGCGGCCGGTCGGCATGAAGCTGACAATCATGATATCTCCACGAATCACGATAAATATTTGGATGAGGAATATTTATGATTGTTTTTGCCGATACCTCCGGGTTGTTTGCCTACCTTGTAAAAAATGATTCCATGAATGTCCGGGCCCAAGCTGTTTTTCAATCCTTTGCCGAAAATAGTGCCCGACTGGTTACTTCATCCTACGTTTTACTGGAGACTACGGCTCTGCTTCAACGTCGGGTCGGTATGCCGGCGGTGTTGGACTTTCAAAATAAAATTGTGCCGCTGCTTGAAATTGTCTGGGTTGATGCCGACTGGCATGAAAAAGCGTTAAGACGCCTGCTCTCTCTCAATCGAAAAAAAGTAAGTCTGGTTGACTGTCTTAGTTTTGTGATTATGGAAGCGGGAGAAATCGAGACGGTTTTCAGTTTTGACGAGCATTTCAGGGAAAATGGATTTCTCCTGGCGGGAGATTAAAAAAGCACGTAACTATTCAGCTAAATTCTATCTCCCCTCTTTCAGGAGGGGGCGGGGGTGGTTTTTCTGAGCGGTTTCGGAAAGATTTCGTCGTTTTTCCCAGCGAGCGGGAGCCCATAAGCATTGCAACTGTCTTAAGCGTAAGCGAGTTTTGCAATGCGGGCGAACCAAGCGCGAGGAAAAACAGAAATCTTAACGCTTAGCGAAGAAACGCCGCGCCCGACCCCGGATTTGGCTGAATAGTTACCAAGGTTTTTACTGGCCAACCGCCGACGGCGGCCGGTCGACAGGCTGGAACTGGGCCTTGTCGACGGCATAGGCCATCGCCTCTTCTCGGGTAATGAGTTCGGCCTTGACCAGTTCTTTGAGATGCTGGTCGATCGACTGCATGCCGATCTTGCGGCCGGTCTGGATGATCGAAGGAATCTGGTAGGTTTTCCCTTCCCGAATCAGGTTGCCGACCGCCTGGGTACCGATCAGGATCTCCAGGGCCGCGATCCGCCCCTGCCCGTCAGCCCGCTTCAACAGCTGCTGGGCAATCACCCCTTTCAAAGATTCACTGAGCATGGTCCGGATCTGGTCCTGCTGGTCCTTGGGAAAAACATCGATGATTCGATCGACGGTCTTGGCCGCACTGCTGGTATGCAGAGTGCCCAGCACCAGGAGACCGACCTCGGCCGCGGTAATCGCCAGGGCGATGGTCTCCAGGTCCCTCATTTCACCCACCATGATAATGTTGGGGTCCTCGCGCAGGGCGGCCCTGAGTCCGCTGGCAAAACTCTCGACATGAACCCCGACCTGGCGCTGCATGATCAGGCAGGTCTGGTTCTCGTGGATGAATTCAAGCGGGTCTTCGAGGGTAATGATATGGGCCTTGCGCTCCTTGTTCAAAAGATCGATAATCGCCGCCAGGGTCGTGGTCTTGCCGCAGCCGGTCGGACCAGTGACGATCACCAGGCCCTTGCGCAACCGGGCCAGGGTGCGCACCGCCGGGGGCAGGCCGAGTTCGCTGAAGGTCTTGATTTCGTAGGGAATCATGCGAAAAACCGCACCCAGACCCCCGTACTTGAAGTAGGCATTGACCCGATAACGGGCAACCCCGTCGATTTCATAGGCAAAATCGACATCGAATCCCGATTCGAGGCTTTTGATGCCGCCCTCGTCAAGAATCTCGTAGACCAGGAGCCGAACCTCTTCCTCGGTCAGTTCATGGTAGGCGATCCGCTCGAGTTCACCGTGGATCCGCAGAAGCGGCGGCGAACCGGAGGTTACGTGCAGATCGGAAGCCTGGTGTTCGATCATCAGTTTCAGCAACGCATCGATTTTGGCCATACAAAGTCCTTTCAGCTACCAGGGGGAAACTGTCGGCACCGGTCCTTCGCAAAATCCGGAACCGACTTGCGCCCGGCCCTCAGTCATCCTGAAAAAGGCTGTCTTCCGGGTCGTCTTCCGACCTTGGTTTGGCGACCTCGGTGGGCACGGTTCCTTCTTTGAAGCACTCAAAAATGGTCTTTTCACTCTGCGGCCCGGCCAGCAGCCCGGTTTTGGCATCGATATTGGCAAACACGATCCCCGGCGGCACGGTGAAGTTGTCGGGCGGCAGCTCCTTGAGCGCCACCTTCATGAAATCAATCCAGATCGGGCAGGCGGCCCGGGCCCCGGTTTCCCGCTTGCCCAAGGTCTTGTGCTCATCGAAACCGACCCACACCCCGGTGACAATCTGGGGGGAATAGCCCATGAACCAGGCATCGATGTAGTCGTTGGTGGTCCCGGTCTTGCCGGCCAGCGGACGCTTGAAGGCCCGAGCCACCTTGCGCCCGGTACCCCGTTTGACGACATCGGTGAGCATGCTGGTCATCAGGTAGGCGGTCTGGGCCGAAATCACCGGCTTGATCTCCAGCGGCACCAGCGA
Organism: Pseudomonadota bacterium; assembly: GCA_015486445.1. Classification (GTDB taxonomy): domain Bacteria; phylum Desulfobacterota; class Anaeroferrophillalia; order Anaeroferrophillales; family Tharpellaceae; genus JAADEO01. Next base: position 4,897 of record WFRT01000071.1, read on the forward strand.
GGAGAGCTCGAGACCGACTATCGGGCCGCTGCCCTCGCGTTCCTCGAGTATCCGCCCGTGCCGGTCTTCGACCCGTTTGACAAAAACCGGCTTGACCAGGCGCCCGCGGCCGGCGAAAACCCCGTAGGCGGTGGTCAACTCCATCAGCGAGACCCCGGAGGAACCCAGGGCCAGCGTCAGGTCGGGATTGAGCGGTGACTTGATTCCCAGCTGGCGGGCATAATCGATAACCGTCTGAATCCCGATCCGCCGCAGCATCTTGATCGTCACCAGGTTGCGGGAATGGATCAGGGCCTGGCGCATGGTGGTCGGACCATAAAATTTCTGTTCGTAGTTATGCGGTTTCCAGGAAGCGCTCCAGTCGGTGTCGCTGTCTTTGTAGACAATCGGGGTATCGAGAAAGATCGAGGCCGTGGTCAGGCCGTGGTCGAGGCCGGCTGAGTAGATAATCGGCTTGAAGGCCGACCCCGGGGAACGTCGCGACTGGATGGCGCGATTGAACTCGCTGGCCTTAAAGTCACGTCCCCCGACCATCGCCTTGACCACACCGTTGTGAGGATCGATGCAGAGCAGGGCCGACTGGGCCTCGGGCCGCTCCTCGAGACTGACAAAAACCGCCGGCGGCGGCAGCTTTTCATCGATTCTTTTAATCCTGACCTCGACCAGGTCTCCGGCCGTCAGGGCCTGGGAAGGCTTTTTGATCAAGGCATGGGGATAGCGGGTGCCGTCGGCGGCCGGCCGCCGGGCCCAGGCCATATCCTTGAGCTTCAACCGGGCCTGCGCCTTGCCCAGGTCAACGACAACGCTCTTTTTCCGGTCCTCAACCCGCAGCACCAGGCCCGGGAGACATTCTCCCTCCCGCAAGGCGGCCGGGGCTTGGCCCTCGACAAACTTCTTCCCCTCCTCGAGGTTGTCGAAATGACGCAACGGCCCCCTGAACCCCCGGCGCCGGGCCAGGGCGCGCAGGCCCCGGTCGATGGCCCGGCGGGCGGCCTCCTGCCAGGCCACGTTGACCCCGGTAAACACCTGAAGTCCTTCCTTGTAGAGTTGGTTATAGCCGTACTTGGTTTCGAGGTAGCGGCGTACATGCTCGGTGTAATACGGGGTCCGGGCCGAGGGATCGGCCGCTGAAACCAGCTTTATCTCGGCCCGCAGGGCCTGTTCGTACTGCTCCCTGGTAATGAACTTCTGCTCCAGCATCTGGCCCAGAAC
>WFRT01000072.1 GCA_015486445.1 Pseudomonadota bacterium
TCGTGTTCTTTGGCGAAGCGATTCCGCCCCGGGCCCTGGACGAGGCCACGCAGCTGGCCCGGGCGGCGAAGTTGATGCTGGTGGTCGGCACCTCGGCCAATGTCTACCCGGCCGCCGAGATGCCGCTGCTGACCCGACAGGCCGGAGGCCGGGTGGTGGAAATCAATCTTGAAAGCACTCCACTGACCGGGTCGGTGGCCGCTTTAACCATTTTCGCCCCGGCTGACGAAACCCTGCCCGAAATCGTTTCCCGGCTTTGAAAGCCTCGGTCTTACGGCCGTGATTGAGAATCACGCGGCATGAAAAAATGTTCGCTTTGACGAGGGCCCGGGAGTGCCGGGCCGAAGAACCCGTGGGGAAGACGTGATGCCGGAAACAGCTATGGAAACGGTTTTACTGGTCGATCCCCTGGGTGGGCTCAGCGGCGACATGTTTCTCGGCGCTTTCCTCGATCTCGGCCTGCCCCGGGAAAAAGTGCGGGCCAACCTGGCCACCGTCGGTCTCGGATCGTGTTTCGATATGGAAACGGCAAGTGCCGTGCGCCACGGCATCAGCGCCGCCAGGGTGGATTTTCCGGCCCTGCCCGGGGCTGCCGAACAGCCGGCGCCAAACACTTTGACAGGGATCGAAGAGCTCCTTGGTAAAGCTTCTCTGCCCGACCGGGTGGCGGCCGTCAGCCGGGAAATCTTTAAGATCCTGGCCTGCGCCGAGGCCCGGGTTCACGGCCGGGTGAGTCCGGAAGCGGTGCATTTTCACGAAGTCGGGGATTACGACACCCTGGCCGATATAATCGGGACCGCCACCGCGCTGGATTATTTCGCGCCCCGGCGGCGGCTGGCCCGGCCGGTTCCCTTAGGGACCGGCTTTATCGAGGCGGCCCACGGACGCCTGCCCCTGCCGGTGCCGGCCGTGGCCGTGCTGCTCGAGGGGCTCCAGGTGGTGAACACCGCCATTTCCAGCGAATTGGTGACCCCGACCGGGGCGGCAATTTATCGCTGGCTGGTTGAGAACCTGCCGGCCGTGGCGCCGGAGACCGGGCTGCGGCTGGAAAGGTTCGGCTACGGCGCCGGGTGCCGCGACCTGGTCGAACGGCCCAACCTGCTGCGGCTGGGACTGGCCGGAGTTCCCGCGGCGAAAGCGGCCGCGGGCGGGAACCCTGCCGGCCGTTTCAGGCGTGAAAATGTGGTTGTGCTGGAAACCCTGATCGACGACCTGAGCCCCGAAAAAAGCGCCGCCTTGAGTAGTTATTTGCGTGCCGCCGGAGCTCTGGATGTGGCCGGCCGCCCGGTGCAGATGAAGAAGGGGCGGCTCGGCCTGGAGTTGGTGGTGATTACGGCCCCGGAGGACGAGTCGCGGCTGGTCGAAGTCCTTTTTGCCCAAAGCCCGACCCTGGGCATCCGGCGCCGGGAGGTTGAACGATATGTTCTGGAGCGCGAGCTGAGGGAGTTTTCGACCTCTTTCGGCCGTTTGCGCGGCAAGCTTGCCCGCGACCTTGACGGCCGGATTCGCAACTTCAAACTGGAACATGACGACCTGGTCGTCCGGGCCCGGGAGCAGGGCTTGTCGCCAGCCTTGCTGGAGTCCCTGGCAACCGCTGAAATAGTTAAACAACTTGATGATATTTTATAATACAAGAGATTGAAAATATGGCAAAAGTAGATTTTATTCGTAATATAGGCATCGCCGCTCACATCGATGCCGGCAAGACCACGATCACCGAGCGCATACTCTATGCCACCGGCCGGACCCACAAGCTGGGCGAGGTCCACGAGGGAACCGCGGTGATGGACTGGATGGACCAGGAACAGGAACGCGGCATCACCATTACCTCGGCGGCCACCAACTGCAGCTGGAAAAAGCACACGATCACGATCATTGACACCCCGGGCCATGTTGACTTTACGGTCGAGGTCGAACGCAGCCTCCGGGTGCTCGACGGGATGGTCGCGGTTTTCTGCGCCGTCGGCGGGGTTGAGCCGCAGTCTGAAACGGTCTGGCGCCAGGCCAACCGCTACCGGATTCCGCGGATCATCTTCATCAACAAGATGGACCGGATCGGCAGCAGCTTTACCGGGGTGGTGACCCAGCTTAAAGAGAAGCTCGGGGCCCGGCCGGTGCCCTTGCAGCTGCCGATCGGCAGTGAAGCCGACTTTCGCGGCGTAGTGGACCTGCTGGATAAAAAGGCCCTGATCTGGGACGACGACCAGGAACTCGCCTTCCGCCAGGAGGAGATTCCCGAGGCCCTGCTGGCGGAGGTCGAAAATGCCCGCCAGGAACTCATGGAGGCGGTGGCCGAAGGGGATGACGAACTGCTGGAGCTCTTTCTCGAGGGCGAGGAACTGCCCCCGGATCGGGTCCGCCGGGTTTTGCGCGAATTGACGATCGCCGGTGAGCTGGTCCCGGTTTTCTGCGGCAGCGGTCTCAAGAACAAGGGGATTCAGCCCCTGCTCGATGCCGTGGTTGACTACCTGCCCTCGCCGGTGGAGGTTCCGGCGGTGCGCGGCCGGCACCCGGAAACCGGTGAGGAAGTGGTGCGCGAGCCGAAGAACAGCGAACCTTTCTGCGCCCTGCTGTTCAAGGTCGCGATGATGGAGGGGCGGCGGCTGGTCTTTTTGCGCATCTATTCCGGCACCCTGGAGGCCGGCCAGGAGATTTTCAACCCCAGGCTCCGGAAGAAAGAGAAGGTGGCCCGGCTTTTCCAGATGCAGTCCCACAAGAAAAACCGGATCGACAAGGCCTTTGCCGGGGATATCGTCGCCGCCATGGGGGTTAAGTTTTCGGCCACCGGCGACACTCTCTGCACGGCTGCCGAGCCGCTGCTGCTGCCGGGGATGGAGTTTACCACCCCGGTGATCTCAGCCGCCATCGAGCCCCAGCGCAACAGCGACCTTGACAAACTCTGGGACAGCCTGGTCAAACTTGCCGATGAAGATCCCACGTTTCGGGTCCGGACTGATGACGAAACCGGTCAGGTGGTGATTTCGGGAATGGGCGAGCTGCACCTGGAAATCATTCACGAACGTTTGCGCCAGGAATTCAACCTCGAGAGCAACCTGGGCAAGCCCCAGGTGCTCTACCAGGAGACCATCACCCGCGAGTCCCGGGCGAGTGCCGAGTTCGAGCGTATTGACGAAGAGGAAAAAGAGCGCCAGTACGCCCGCGTGACGATCCTGGCTCAGCCCCGGCCCCAGGGGGCGGGGAATACGGTTTCGTGGGATGAAACGGTGGCCGCCCAGCTTCCCGAAGCCCTGCGGACCGCTCTCGAGGAGGGGCTGCAGGAGATTTTGAGCTCGGGCCCGGTCCAGGGATACCCCCTGGTTGACGCGGAACTAAAGGTCCTGGCGGTCGAGGGCGAGAGCGGCGACTTCACCCGGGTCGCGGTCAAGGTGGCCGGGGCCAATGCCGCCCGCCAGGCCCTGGAGGGTGCGTCTCCGGTCATGCTCGAGCCGATCATCGAGACCGAAATCACCGTGCCCGAGGAAAACCTCGGCGATGTCATTGGCGAACTCAACAGCCGCGGGGGCCGGGTTATGGAAATCGATACCCGGGAAAATTTCAGCCGCATTACCGCCGACGTTCCCCTGCAGCGGCTGTTCGGCTACACCACGGCCCTGCGCTCGGCGACCAAGGGCCGGGGCAGTTTTGCCATGAAAGCTTCCCGTTACGGCGCCCTGGAGCAGTAAATCGGAAGTAACTATTCAGCTGAATTTTATCTCCCCTCTTTCAGGAGGGGGCGGGGGTGGTTTTTCTGAGCGTAGCGAAGGAAAGCCGCGCCCGACCCCGTATCCGGCTGAATAGTTACAATCGGAAAAAGATAGTTAAAGGTCAGACGGCAAACCTCAAGTTTCAGGATGCGTTCCCATGAGCACGCGTGAATGCGACCGGCTTAAAAATCTGCGGGAAGAGATCGATGAACTCGACCGGCACCTGATCGACCTCCTGGCCCGGCGCCAGCAGGTGGTCAATGAAGTGGTCGAGTTCAAGAAGGAACACCAGCTTCCGGTCTACCACCCGGCCCGCGAGGCCGATGTGATTGACGCCCGGCGCCGCCTGGCCCGGCAGGCGGGGCTCGACCCCGACTGTATCGAGGAGATCTTTCGCAATGTCATGCGT
>WFRT01000073.1 GCA_015486445.1 Pseudomonadota bacterium
CGGGCGCGGCTTTTCTTCGCTAAGCGTTAAGATTTCTGTTTTTCCACGCGCTCGCTTCGCCCGCATTGCAAAACTCGCTTACGCTCAGACAGTTGCAATGCTTATGGGCTCCCACTCACTGGGAAAAACGACGAAATCTTTCCGAAACCGCTCAGAAAAACCACTCCCGCCCCCTCCTGAAAGAGGGGAGATAGAATTTAGCTGAATAGTTACAATTTACAAATAGAACCACACTTTCCGGAGCACCAGGCGGCGAAAAAGGCACGGGCCCGGCCCGGCGGAAGTGCCGGGCCGGGGTTATTTACTACTTGTTGGCGGCGATGGCGGCGTCGATGTACTCTTTGCCGATCTGGTTTTCAAACTTTTTCCAGACCGGTTTCATGGCTTTGACCCATTGCTCCCGCTCTTCCGGGGTCAGAGTAATGACCTTGGAGCGCTTGGAAGCGATGATCTTCTCCTTGTCGGCAATCGCCATCTTGGCGGAAAGCTCGTTGCCATAGGCGATGGCCTCGTCAAGACACTTCTTGACTTCAGCCCGGATGTCGGCCGGCAGGCCCTTCCAGAACTGGGCTGAAGTCACGACCATGTAATCGAGCAGGCCGTGGTTGGACTCGGTAATGTAAGGCTGAACCTCGTAGAACTTCTTCGAGTAGATATTGGTCCAGGTGTTCTCCTGGCCGTCGATGGCCTTGGTCTGGAGCAGCGTGAAAACCTCCGAAAAAGGCTTTTTCAGCGGCATCGCCCCGACCGCCTCGAACTGGGCCGCGAGGACGTCGGAACTCATGATTCGGAATTTCTTGTTCTTGCAGTCAGCCGGCACCCGCAGCGGCGAGTTGCAGGAAAGCTGCTTCAGGCCGTTGTGAAGGTAGCCCAGGCCGAGCAGGCCCTTGCTTTCCAGGGAGTGCAGCATCTTCTGGCCGAAAGGACCCTGCTGAAAACGGCCGACGGCATCCATGTCCTTGAACAGGAAGGGCAGATCGTAAAGCTGGAGAACCTTGGTGTACTTCTTGAACTTGGAAAGCGACGGGGCGGCCAGTTGGACATCGCCGAGCAGCATCGCTTCCAGGACCTTGTTGTCGCCGAAGAGCTGGGAATTCGGGAAGACCTCGACTTCGACCTTGCCCGGCAGGCGTTTTTCCACCAGTTCCTTGAACTTGATGGCCATCTGCCCCTTCGGGGTTTTCTCGGCAACCACGTGCGAAAACTTGATGACAATCGGCCCGGCCAGCGAGGCCGAGGCGAAGGCCAGCGAAAGAACCATGACCAGCAGACTCAGAAACAGAATTTTTGCTTTTTTCATCTTTTCCTCCCGTATTCTTATTGCGGTTATCCTCCAGCCCGTCCCTCTGACTAAAGCCGGCAAGTTTCAAACTTATTTCATTAAAGGAGATTAATAGCAGGGAAAGAAAGGGCCCGCAAGTCGACATTTTCGGAATTTCCTGTAAGAAAAAATCTTACAGGAAATTCCTCCGGCCCGGAAGGCCGGAGGAGCGGTCGGCAGCAATTCGGCCGGCCGCGGGCAAGGGCCGGGAAAGCTTAAGGCTCGATCAGGTGATTCTGGATGGCAAAGCGGGAGAGTTCGGCGTTATTGCGCAGGTTGAGTTTTTTGAGCAGCCGAAAACGGTAGGTATCGACGGTCTTGACACTGATATTGTAGGCCGCGGCAATCTCACGGTTGGTCTGGCCCAGGGCCAACTGGCGCAGGACCTGAAGCTCACGGGTGGAAAGAGAATCGAGCCGGGAACGACCGCCGGCGCCCCGGGCCAGGCGCACGGCCAGCATCTCGATGGCTTCCTCGCTCAGGTAGCGGGCCCCGGCATGAACCTTGCGAATCGCTGTCACCAGCTGCTCCGGGGCGGCCCGCTTGGTAACGTAACCCTTGACCCCGGTCTCGACGGCACGGATAACGTATTGTTCCTCCTCGTGCATGGTCAGAAGGATAACCGGCAGTCCGGGCCAGGCATCGAGCAGCTGGGCGGCCACTTCGAGACCGTCGAAACCGGGCATCGAGATATCGATAACAGCGACGTCGGGCCGCTGTCGCAGTCCCATGCGCACCGCCTCGGTCCCGTCGCAGGCTTCGGCCACAACTTCGATATCCCCGCTCTCTTCGATTATCCGCACCAGCCCGGCCCTGACGATGGCGTGGTCATCGGCCAGCAGAACCTTAATCATGATTTTCTCACCTCGACCTTTCCCGTTTCATTTCCCCGCAGCACAAGCCCGCGCTCAAATACCGGTTTTTCATAAAGCAAACTCCGCCCGCGCCGGAAAACGGGGAAAAGCGGCCCGGGGAATTTTACCGCCTCAAGTGTTCCGGCCCGGGTCGCCGGGTTCGAGACCGACCCGGAAAACCACCCTGACACCGTGGCCGGGACGAGAGCTGATCATAAAAGTGCCGCCCACCAGCATGGCCCGCTCGCGCATCCCGGCAATCCCGAGACCGCCGGCGGCGGCCGGCCCGTCGGGATCGAACCCGCGGCCGTTGTCGACAACGCTGATTTCCAGGCACGAGTCCATAACTTTGAGCCGGACACCGACCTGGTCGGCGGCGGCGTGCCGGGCGACATTGGTCAGGGCCTCCTGGGTTATACGGTAGGCGGCGGTCGCCAGGCGGTCGTCGAGGTCGGGCAGGGCCCCTGCGGCGGCAAAAGTGCAGGCGATTCCGGTCCGCCGTTCAAAATCGGCGGTATACCATTCCAGGGCCTCGATCAGGCCGAGATCATCCAGGATCCGGGGCCGCAGACGCAGCGCGATGCTGCGCACCTCGTCGATGGTGTCGTCAATCAGCCGCACCATCATCCGGGCCCGGTCGGCGGCCTTTTCATCCAGGGCCTTGACCCTTTCGGCCAGCCAGACCGCCTCAAGCCGCAGGGCCGTCAGCACCTGCCCCAGTTCATCGTGCAGACCCCTGGCGATCGCCGCCCGTTCCTGTTCCTGGGCCGCCATGATACCACCTGACAGCCGCCTGATCTCGGCCGTGCGCTTACGCACCTGGCGTTCCAGATCCCGGCTGTAGCGGCTGAGTTCATCGCGGGCCTTTTTGAGTTCCTCCTCGGCCTTTTTACGGGCGCTGATATCGATCGAAACCGCCAGGGAACGAACGATCCGGCCCGCTTCATCGCGATCACCAATGGCCGAAAGCAGCACATCCATACAACTGCCATCACGGCGCACCAGGCGGTAGGGCACATCCTTGCAGCGGCCGGTCCGGAAAAATTCCGGGAACACCTGCTCCCGGGCCAGGCGCCGCGAATCGGGATCGAGAAAATCGAACAGGGGCCGGCCCACGACCTCGTCGCGCCGGTAGTCCAGAGCCTCGAGCCAATGGTCGCTGACGCTGACCAGGTTGCCGTCGGGATTGATGGAATGGAGCATGGCCGGGGTTTTGTGGTAGATCGAACGATAACGCTCCTCGCTCTGGCGCAGGGCCTCTTCGGCCTGGCGACGCTGTACGATCTCGATCGAAGCCTTGTGGTAGAGAAAGAAAACGGCCAGGCCGACCAACAGGCAGAGGGTTGCC
>WFRT01000074.1 GCA_015486445.1 Pseudomonadota bacterium
CAGAGCCCGCACCGAAAAGACCTCGGGAGCCTGGATCCGCAGCATCTTTCTGGTCATGAACCTGCTGGTTATGGCCGGCATTTTTTTGCGCCTGCTGAAAACCAGCTTATTGAACTCATATTCTCTTGTCAAAGAGCTGTTTGTCAGGTTTGAACTGGCTCCGGGAACTTTTGAGTTGCCAGTGAGGCTTTCTCAACTCCGGGTAGCCGGTTTGAAAATCTGAATTTTTGAGGAAACTCTACGTATAATATTTTAACCAAGCAGTTAAATGCCATAACAATCATAAGCCTCTTTCTAAAGTCGCAGAGAACAAGGAGTACCTCCTCAATCGTAAAACCGGTATCAGAACAATCACGGCAGACCGTTTCCTGGGGGCACTTGTTTGAAGGAAAGAAGGAATCTGGTCTATTTTTAACAACTGATCGTAGAGATTTTATGCATAAACGAATTTTTTTGTCGGCGCCACACATGGGCGGCCGGGAGTTGGAGTTTGTCAGAGAGGCTTTTGACTCCAACTATATTGCGCCGCTGGGGCCGCAGGTCGATGCCTTTGAAGAAGAGTTTGCCCGGAAGGTCGGGGCCAAATACGCAACGGCGCTCTCTTCGGGGACGGCGGCTTTGCACCTGGTGCTGCGCTATGCCGGGGTAGCCGGTGGTGATGAGGTGATCTGCTCAACCTTTACCTTTGTTGCCAGTGCCAATGCGATAAAATATCAGCACGCGCAACCGGTTTTTATTGATTCATCTTTCGACAGCTGGGATATGGATGTCGAGTTGCTGCAAAAAGAGCTGCACCGCCGGGCTGAAAACGGGCGTCTGCCGAAAGCCTTGATGCTGGTCCATCTCTACGGACAGCCGGCGGATCTTGATCCGATCATGGAACTGTGTGAGAAGTATGACATATTTCTCATTGAAGATGCGGCGGAAGCCCTGGGGGCTGAATACAAAGGCAGAATGCCCGGTACTTTCGGCCGGGCCGGAATTTTTTCATTCAACGGCAACAAGATCATAACGACCTCGGGCGGCGGCATGGTTGTATCCGACGACATAAATTTAATCAAAAAAGTAAATTTCTGGGCGACCCAGGCCCGCGACCCGGAGGTTTACTACCAGCATTCCGAGCTCGGCTATAATTATCGTTTGAGCAATATCCTGGCAGCCATCGGCCGGGGGCAGCTGCGGGTGCTGGATGAACGGGTGGCAAGAAAACGGGAGATTTTTGCCCGCTACCTCAAAGGCCTGGGTGACCTGCCGGGGCTTGAGTTCATGCCGGAACCTGGTTATGGCCGGGCGACCCGGTGGCTTACCTGTGTGATTATAGATCCCGAGATTGCTGGGGTTGACCGGAACAAGGTGATGCAGGAGCTGGAAAAACATAACATCGAATCACGACCGACCTGGAAACCGATGCATCTGCAGCCGCTTTACCGGGAGAGCCCGGTAGTCGGCGGCAAGGTCGCGGAAGAACTTTTTGCCAAAGGCCTTTGCCTGCCCTCCGGAACCGGCATGAGTGATGATGATCTGGAAAGGGTTATCAAGGCTGTACGAGAGTGTTTCAAGGCGTAGAAGGGGGAGTGGACAGATCCACACCAAAGCAACCGGGCGCAAAGACAAAAAAAGGCCGCTTTCGATGAAGAAAACGGCCTTTTTGAAAACTGGCTCCCCGGGACGGGCTCGAACCGCCGACCTAGTGGTTAACAGCCACCCGCTCTACCGACTGAGCTACCGGGGAAAAGTGGTCGGCTTATAGCCCAGCCCTGTTTGGGTGTCAAGTGTTTTTTGCCGGCCGGCTTCAATCCCGGGCCTGGTCGACAAGACGGACGGCGACGACAAAAAAAAGAACCCCGATAACGGCCAGCAGGAGGTAGGGGAAAAATCCCGGAAAGTCGCCGAACAGGGCGCTGCGGATGGCCTTTGAGGCATGGGTCAGGGGCAGTAGAGAGAGGGGTTTCTGGATCCATACCGGGAGCCGGTCAAGGGGGAAAAAGGTGCCCCCGAGAAAGGCCATCGGGGTGATGAAGAAATTGGACAGCATACCTTGGTCGGCGTGGGTCTTGACCACCATCGCCAGGCCCACGGCCAGCGAGGCGAACACAAAGCTGTTCAAAATCGTCCCAAGCCAGAAAAGAGGGTTGCCGTAAGCCAGGGAAACCCCGAAGGGGTAGCCGATCAGGATAATCAGGACTACCGAAATGTGAGCCCGGGTCATGCCGGCCAGGACCTCGCCGGCAACGTAGGCGGCCTGGCTGATCGGGGCAGCCTGGAACTCCTCGAAGATATGCCAGTAGAAACGGGCGATGTTGATCTCGCTGGAGATCGAAAAGGCCTGGATCATGGTGCTCATGGCAATCAGGCCGGGCAGCAGGAAATCGATATAGGGATGGCCCTCGACCTGTTTGCCGCCCCCCATGGCATAGCCGAAGGCAACCATGTAGAGCAGCGGTGAAACCGCCATCGACGGCAGCATCCGCCGCAGACGGCTGCGGATCACCAGGATCTCGCGGTAATAAACCGCAAACCAGCCTTTGAACATCACGTCTTTACCCCTGCACAACCCGCCTCTGATCGGCGCAATAAGTCAACTTCCCCGCAAAGAAGCGGCAGACTATACTTTCAAACCGATTTCTTCAAGTAAAAAAGTGCCGCTTGCTTAGTAGTTGACAAAGCGCTTCGTTATTCAGTAAGAAGACGCACCTTAGTAAAATCAAAAACCAACCTGCATTCATGGAAAAAGTCATGGAAAAACCGGTCGTTGTTGAAAAAGAGAACGGCTTCTGCCGGCTGTATCTGAACCAGCCGGACAAGGCCAACGCCTACAGTCCCGAACTCGCGGCTGAACTCTGGGAAGCCGTGCGCCGGATCCGCTGGGACAATGACATCCGGGCCGTGCTGCTGCTGGCCGAGGGGCCGATCTTCAGCGGCGGCGGAGACATCGGCAGTTTCCAGCAGGGAATTGACAAAGGCGCAATCACCGATGTCATCGAAGACCTCTCCGCCGTTTTGAATGCCACCATCCTCGCCATCCGCCGGATGGAAAAGGTTTTCGTCTCGCTGATCGACGGGGTCTGCGCCGGGGCCGGGGTCGGGCTGGCCCTGGCCGCCGATATCACCCTCGCCACCGAAAAGGCGCTGTTCGTGGCCGGTTACACCGGCATCGGGGCGGTGCCCGACGGGGGCTCGAGCTATGCCGTGGTCGAAGCCCTGGGCCGGGCCCGGGCGGCCGATTTCTTCCTGACCAACGGCCGCATCGACGGCAAAACCGCGGCCCGGCTCGGGCTGGTCAGCCGTTTTGTCGCAAGCGACAAGGCCCTGGGCGAGGCCCTGGAACTGGTTCAAAAACTGAGTTCCGGCCCACTCCGGGCCCAGGCCCTGACCAAGGAACTTTTCGCCAAAATGCCCGGCCTGTCGCTGGCCGAGTACCTGGAAAGCGAACGCCAGGGAATCATCGAGGCCTCCCGCACCCGGGACTTCGCTCTCGGAGTCGAAGCCTTCCTGAAGAAAGAGCCGCCGCAGTTCAACGGCTCATAGGCAACCCGGTTTATTCAGAAAAGGAAAAGAGCATGCCTGTCAACAAGGGAATCATCCTCGCCGGGGGCGCCGGCAGCCGCCTCTACCCGCTGAGCCGGGTAGCCAGCAAGCAGCTGATGCCGGTTTACGACAAACCGATGATCTACTATCCCCTGTCGACCATCATGATGGCCGGAATCCGCGAGGTCCTGATCATCTCGACGCCGCAGGACGTCCCCCGCTTCCAGGCCCTGCTCGGCGACGGCGCCGATTTCGGCATCGAGATCAGCTACACGGTCCAGGAAAAACCCGAAGGCATTGCCCAGGCCTTCACCCTGGGCCGAAAATTCATCGACCGGCAGCCGGTCTGCCTGATCCTCGGCGACAACATCTTCTACGGCAAATATCTTTTTCTCGACCCGATCCGGGATTTTTCCTCCGGCGCCCTGATCTACGGCTACTACGTCAAGGACCCGGAACGCTACGGGGTCGTCGAATTCGACGCCACCGGCCGGGCCGTCAGCCTCGAAGAAAAACCCAGGCAGCCGAAATCCAATTACGCGGTCCCCGGCCTTTACGTCTACGACGGCCGGGTCGCCGATTTCGCCGCCGGGATGAAGCCGTCGGCCCGGGGCGAACTCGAAATCACCGACCTGAACCGCATCTACCTCGAAAAGGGCGAGCTCAAGGTTGTCAAAATCGGCCGCGGGGTGGCCTGGCTCGATACCGGCACCCACCAGAGCCTGCTCGAGGCCAGCCACTTCATCGGCACCCTCGAACAGCGCCAGGGCCTGAAGTTCGGCTGCCCCGAGGAGGTCGCCTGGCGCATGGGCTTTATCGACCGGGGCGAATTGCAAAGAATAACCAGCAAAATGCCGCAATCACCCTACCGCGACTACCTCACGGCCCTGATGCGGGAAGAGGACAAGCCGGCCCCGGTGTTTTGAACCGGGATCCATTTTCAGTAAGTCTCCAAACCTCAAAAAACCTCAACCGGACTGAAAATTCCATGCAGACGATTCTCGTAACCGGCGGCCTCGGCTTTATCGGCAGCAACTTTATTAGGTTTCTGCTCAACGACCTATCCGCCTACCGGGTCATCAACCTCGATGCCGCGACCTACGCCGGCAATCCCGCCAACCTCAGGGAGCTCGAAAACGATCCCCGCTACCTTTTCGTGCACGGCGACATCGGCGACCGGCAGCTGGCCGACCAGATTATGGCCGGGGATCAGCCCGATTTTATCGTCAATTTCGCGGCCGAATCCCATGTCGACCGCTCGATCACGGGTCCCGCAGCCTTCATTGAAACCAACATCAACGGCACCTTCACCCTGCTCGAGGCCTTTCGGGCTCACTGCGAGGCCGGCAACCGGTGCCGCTTCCTGCAGGTCTCAACCGACGAGGTCTACGGTTCCCTCGGGGCTGAGGGTTATTTCCGCGAGGACACCCCGTACAGCCCCAACAGCCCCTATGCCGCCAGCAAGGCCGCGGCCGACCACCTGGTAAGGGCCTACCGCCACACCTACGGACTCGACACCCTGATTACCAACTGTTCCAACAACTACGGCCCTTACCAGTTTCCCGAAAAACTGATCCCGCTGATCATCGGCAACGCCCTCGAGGGCAAGTCCCTGCCGGTCTACGGGGACGGCAAGAACGTCCGCGACTGGCTCTACGTCATAGATCACTGCCGGGCCCTGGAGCTGGTTTTGAGAAAAGCGGACA
>WFRT01000075.1 GCA_015486445.1 Pseudomonadota bacterium
GTTCGGCTTCGTCGGGCCGGAGCTTTTCGGGATCGACGACCACGGCAAAAGAGGCCTCTTCCAGACCGCTTAAAACCGGGATCGAAGCCTTTTTGAATTTTTCCTCCAACTGCAGCCCGGACTCCGGTTTGGTGACAAAACGGTGCAGAGCCTCGAGCAGATACTCTTTCGGCCCCAGCTCCTTGACCAGGTAGAGGGTCTGGCCGGCCCCTTCAGGGCCCGCTTCGGAATCCTTTTCCGGGCTTTCCTCCGCAGCCTGGTCGGGGCTGCCGTCGGCCAGGTAGAGACAGGCGAAATAGAGCCCGCCGTCCACCCGGCTGCCGGCCCCGAAACCGCTGGTGGTGGCGTAAAACAGGGTCTTCGGGCCGAGAGCGAAGAAGAACCCGGCCCCCTTCTTACTGCTGAAACTGTACGGCACCAGGCTGCCAAAATCGTCATGCAGGAGTCGGGCCAGGGCGCTTTCGCGCTCACCGCGGCCGCCGTCGGTCTGCTGTCGGCTCCAGACCCGGCCGGCGGTCGAGAACGCGAGGTACAAAACCGTCACCACCAGCGCCAGGATGGTCAGGGAGATGACCATCTCGATCAGCGTGAAACCGCATCGGGTGGCTTGAGGTTTTTTAACTGGCGGCAAGGTGGGCTTTCTTGAATTCATAGGTAAAATAACCGGGGTTGACCCGCCGGTAGGCAACCAGGCGCAAACGGCGACCGGAGTGATGCCGGTCGCGAATCACAAAAACCAGCCGGTAGAGTTCGCTCGGCAGCCGCACGACGGGAGTATTGTCATCATTTTTCTCAACCTCGGGCCGGACCTCGACCGGCTCCAGGGTAAGCTGCCAGCTGAAATTCTCGTCCTCGCCGCTCCAGGGAAAATCGTCCTTACGCAGGTCCCGGACCTTGAGCAGGGCGAAAACTTCCTGGCCGCAGACAATAATTTCATCAAAGCTTCGGCCTCGCCGCTCGAGCTTCAGGCTGGCCCCGAAAAGTTGAAAAAAGACGGTGACCGTAAGTCCCACGACCAGTACCGCCACCATCATTTCGAGCAGGGTGAAGCCGCGCTGGTCACGAACCGGTGTCATCGGCTGCCTCCTCGACCACCCGCACGGCCCCGGTCAGCGAATTGATCTCCAGCCGGGCCCGGCGGCGGCCGCACCGCAGTTGCAGCGGCTCGCCGCCGGCCCCGCCGTCGGCATAAAAAATCGCCAGCCGCAGGCGGGCCTTTTGTTTCTTTTCCTCCGCGGCCGCCGGCTCCCGACCGTCCACAAGCTGTTCAAGTTCGGCCTTGCGCTTTTCATCGAGCACCAGTTCGACCCCCGGCGGCAGGCGCACACGCCGCCGGCGCAGGCTTTCGGAAAAGCTCCGTTTGGCGGGATCGTAATAACAGGAATTGGGGCGGCGCTCCAGGATCGCATAACTGCGGGCCAGCTTGAGAAAAACCTTGAGTTCGCGCAAACTGGTCCGCCAGCGGAAACTCTCCCGCTGGCGGTAGTTGAGACCGAGAAACACGCTCAGACCCAGGGCCATGATCGCCATCACGACAAGCAGCTCGACCAGGGTGAAAGCGGAGCGGCGGGAATTGGCGGGCTTCAAGTCCGGCCCTCCTCCCGCCCCCGCTTTAGAGACCCGACGGACAGAAGCATCAGTTCTCCCAGCTGTTGATATCGGCCTTGTCCCCCTCGCCCCCGGGCTGGCCGTCGGCCCCGTAGGAGGAGAGGTCATATTCACCATGTTCGCCCGGACAGCGGTAGACATAGGGGTTGCCCCAGGGATCGTTGGGAACGTTTTTCGGCAGATAGGGCCCTTCCCAGTTTTTGACGCCGTCGGGTTTGGTCCGCAGGGCCTGGAGCCCCTGGGAGGTGGTCGGGTAGGAGTCATTGTCGAGACGGTAGGAGTCGAGCGCCGTACCCAGAAGCTCGATCTGGGCCCTGGCCGTCTTGCGTTTGGCGCCGCCAACCTTTTTGAACAGGGTCGGAGCGACCAGTGAGGCCAGCAGCCCGATGATCACCATGACAATCAAAAGCTCGATCAGGGTAAATCCCCGCCGATCCCGGCCGCTTGCTCGCCGCGTTCCGGCCGGTCTGCACCTTGTATCTTTATCCATTATCCAGCAGCCTCCTTGAATTTGTTTGCCGGCGCCGGGATGAGCCTTGCGGCCCAAACCCCGGCAACCCGGTTGATTTTTCAATTTACAGCGTAACTATTCAGCCAAATCCGGGGTCGGGTGCGGCTTTTCTTCGCTAAGCGTTAAGATTTCTGTTTTTCCTTACGCTCGCTACACCCGCATTGCAAAAC
>WFRT01000076.1 GCA_015486445.1 Pseudomonadota bacterium
ACCAGGCAGCGGGTGCCGTGCACCTGCCGGACGGTAAGCAGCCGGCCGAAGTCCTGCCGGCCGGCACCGGCCCTGGCCAGCAGGGCCGCCCGGTTGGCCGCCACGTTGCGGGATTCGTCACCGACCATGAAGCTCATATTGGCCTCGGCCCAGGGCCCCCGGCTGCAGCCCCCGGGCCGGAGGCTGAAGCCGGCCGTGAAACCGGGCGGGGCCGCGACTTTAAGGTAGGCAGGCCCGGGGCTCCTGTCAAGATGGAAGGGAAATTTAAGTTTTTCAAGAGCGTTTTCGGGCAAGCGCATCGAGTTTCTCCAGAAGATCGCGGAAATCGGCCGGCAGTTCACTGCTGAATTCCAGGTAGCGGCGGCTGACCGGGTGGATAAAACCCAGGGTCCGGGCGTGCAGGGCCTGGCGCGGAAAATCGCGCAGCAGGCCGGCCACGACCGGGTCGGCCGGCAGCCGTCGAGCCCCTTTGCAACCGTAGATTCGGTCTCCCACCAGGGGGTGGCCGGCGGCGCTCAAATGAACCCGGATCTGGTGGGTGCGGCCGGTTTCGAGACGCAGCGCAACCAGTGAACAGGCGGCGGCCGCAAGGCAGCGCAAAACCCGGTAGTTGGTTTTGGCCGACTTGCCGCCGGAGGTCACGACGGCCATTTTCTTGCGCTGGCGGGGGTGGCGCCCGATGGCCGCGGCAAACGAGCCGCGAAGGGGCTGCAGGCGGCCGTAAACCAGGGCCGTGTATTCCCGAAAAATCGAATGGACCTTGAACTGTTCCGCCAGCTGCTGATGGGTGAAATCGTCCTTGGCCACCACCAGCAGGCCGGAAGTGTCCTGGTCGATGCGATGCACGATGCCGGGCCGCTCGATGCCGCCGATACCGGCCAGGTCGCGACAGTGAAAAAGCAGGGCGTTGACCAGGGTGCCGTCGGCGTGGCCGGCGGCCGGGTGCACCACCATGCCGGCCGCCTTGTCGACCACCACCAGGTGCCGATCCTCGTAAACGATCTTAAGCGGCAGATCCTGGGGCTCCAGTTCCAGGGGGACCGGCGCCGGGATCCGGATATCGACCCGGTCGCCGCTTTTCAACCGGCAGGAAGCCCGAACCGTCTGCCCGTTGACCCGGACCGCGCCGGTGCGGATCAACTCCTGGATCCGGCTGCGGGAAAGTTCCGCCTGCCGGGCGGCCAGAAAATGATCGAGTCGGAGGGCCGCGCTTTCCGGGCCCACAAGCCGACTGACCGAGGCCCCGGCCGCCGGGGCGGATTCATTGTGGTCTTGCGATCCTGACATCGATAATCTCGCGGCAAGTCAAACCCGGGCAAAAAGCGGCCCGCACCGCCGCAATCAGGGAGACGGCGCGGGGGGGGTGAGCTTACGCCACAACCCGCTTGCATTTTCGCCGGCAAACGGTTATATAGCAAAGATATCGAATTAGCGATATATTCTCATATAAACTGAACCACTCAATCTCCCGGATGAATACAACCAGTTCCCGCTCCCAGCCGCCACCCGGCCTTTGCAAGGCAGCCCTGCAGCAGGCTCCCTACGGAATCATGGTCTGCCAAGCTGACGGCCGCATCTCCTTCGCCAATGAGCTTGCCGCTTCTCTTCTTCGTCATGAACTCATCGGCCACAACCTGCAAAACATCATCAACATCGAAAAACCGATCCTGCTCGCCTGGAAAGATATGCTCCAGGGCCGCCGTTCCTCGGCGACCATGATTTTTTCCCTCGAACCCGGAAAAAACCATCCCCACAAAACCAAACTCTCACTCCAGGCCCAGGTGCTGGACGGCTCCTTTTCGGGCATCGAAGACCATATTCTGATTTTCATCGACGATCTCAACAGCAAGCGCGACCTGCTGCTGACCGACAGCCTCGACGAGTTGGTAGCGGAAACCGGCAAGGAACTCGAGGCCATCCACCGCCAGCTGATTCAGAGCGGCAAACGGACCGGCATGACCGAAACCGCCGGAGCCGTCGCCCACGAACTGCGCCAGCCCCTGACCACCGTCCTGGGGCTCATCGAACTGCTCGGCTCGCAGGAAACCATCGGTGACGACCCCAAGCTCAAGCGCAGCTTCGAGACCATCCAGAAACAGTGCCTGAAGATGGCCGACATCATCAAGAAGATGGAACAGCTGGTGACCTACAAGACCCGTCACTATGTCAACGGCCGCAAGATCATCGACCTGAACGAGTCCAGCCGCAGCGATTCCTCCGAAAAATAACTTTGCCGACCGCCGGGCGGCAAAAAAAAACGGGCGACCGCCCGTTTTATCCGTTTCAGGAAAAACCGCTGCCGCCGGCCGGGCAGCCGCCGGCGCCGCAGCCCGGACCCGGAACCGCCCCGCTGCCGCCTGAGACCTGGATGGCGGTAGCCGACAAAAGCCGGCGCAGCCCGGTAACTCCGCATTCGGGACAGCTTAAAAGCTTGCCGTCCTCCCCCATCTTCTGCAGAACTTCGATCCGTTTCCCGCAGCCGGGACACTCATATTCGTACAAAGGCATCTTACTCCTCCTGGGCCGGGAGCTTTTCCTCGTCCTGGGCCTTCAGGGCCGCCTCGCAGCAATCCATGCCGAAATGGTCCATCAGGGTGCCGATCAGCAATTTGCAGATGTCGTCACAGACCCAGTAGCGCATGGCGACCCCTTCCCGGGCCGAATCCACAATCCCCTTGCCCTTCAAAACCGAAAGGTGCTGAGAAACCGTGGCCTGGGGCAATTCCAGACAGCTCCAGAGATTTTTGACGCAACTTTCTCTCGTCAGCAGATTCTGAACGATTTGCAACCTTACCGGGTGACCCAGGACTTTCAAGACCTCTGCCACCCGGTTGCAGACTTTTTCCTTATCCAAAGCCAGCCCCCCGCTGCTTTTGCCGGAAATAAAGCCCCTCTTTCCCGGAAAGACTCCCCTGTTATCCTGCCGCGACAGGAATTCGATATCCAGTTACTTAATTATACAAATTACCTAAAGCTGAGTATATATATATTGATATTTCATATAACCGGTTAACCATAATCTGTCAAATATTTTGTCCCCGCAGCACCCTCAAGAACCGGAAAACCCTTGTTGCCGGAAGGAGACTCATGTTATACAGCCGGGCGTAAAACAGGAGGTCTGAGGCTGTGGGAAGCAAACCCGGACCACACCATTTCCGGGCCCGCAACGGAGCTGTTCCGGGGCTGCCGGAGCGGCTCATTCGAAGGGGGGCGACCATAAAAAAGAAGACTCCAGCCAGTCTGGTGAAAAATGCCGGAATCATCAGCGGCGCCACCCTGTTGAGCCGCGTCCTGGGTTTTGTCCGGGATATGGTGATCGCCAGTTATCTGGGCACCTCGATCTACGCCGACGCCTTCTTCGTTGCCTTCCGCATTCCCAACCTGCTGCGCCGGCTTTTCGGTGAAGGCTCCCTGACCTCGGCCTTCGTTCCGGTTTTTTCTTCCTATCTCGCCGCCGGCAACCGCGGCGAGGCCCGGAAAATCGCCCAGACGGCCATGACCCTGACCGCCATAGTGCTGACCCTGGTCACCCTCTGCGGAATCCTCTTCTCCCCTTTCATCATCTCGCTGATCGCCCCGGGCTTTGCCGCCACGCCGCAGAAATTCGAGCTCGCGGTTTACCTGAACCGGCTGATGTTTCCCTACATCCTGCTCATCAGCCTGGTCGCGCTGGCCATGGGCATCCTCAACGCCGACGACCACTTCCTGACCCCGGCCCTGGCTCCGGTGTTGCTCAACCTCTGCATGATCGCCGCGGCCCTGGGCCTGACCCCGCTGCTCGGCAACGCCGCCCTGGCCCTGGCCGTCGGGGTCATTCTCGGCGGCATCGCCCAGCTCGCCCTGCAACTGCCGGTGCTGAAAAAACACGGTTTTCCCTTCCGCCCCCGGTTTAATTTCCGCCATCCCGCGATCAAGCGCATCATCATCCTTATGGGGCCCTCGCTGCTCGGCCTGGCGATTACCCAGATCACCATTTTTTTCAACACCCTGCTGGCCTCATACCTGGTTGACGGCAGCATCTCCTACCTCTATTTCGCCGACCGCCTGATCCAGTTTCCGCTCGGGGTTTTCGCCGTCGCCCTGGGCACCGCGGTATTGCCGGCCTTAAGCCGGGCCGCCGCCGGGCAGCACTGGCGGGAGTACTCCGAAACCTTCTCCCTGGCCCTGCGCCTGCTGATCTTCATCACCCTGCCGGCCATGGCCGGACTCATCGTCTTGAGCCGGCCGATCGTCTACCTGCTGTTCGAACGGGGTCATTTCGGCCCCCACTCGACCCTGATGGTGGCCCAGACCATCATTGCCTACGCCTCCGGCCTCTGGGCCTACGCCGCCTTGAGAATCGTCGTCCCGGCCTTCTACTCCCTGCAGGACACCAAGACCCCGGTCAAGGCCGGGGCCGTCGCCCTGGTCGTCAACCTGATCGCGGCCGTGGTCCTGATGCAGTTCCTCCAGCACCTGGGCCTGGCCCTGGCCACCGCGATCTCGAGCTCCGTCAACTGCCTGCTGCTCCTCTACCTGCTGAAAAAAAAGCTCGGTCAGGAGATTCAAATCACCGGCAGCGGCCGGGCTTTTCTCCAGAGCGCCGGGGCCAGCCTGCTGATGGCGGCCGTCATCCTGCTGCTCAACCGGCTGCCGGCCACAGCCCTGGTCTACGAAAATCATTTTCACGAGGCCCTGCGCCTGGTTTTACGAATCACTCTCGGACTGGCGGTCTACTTAGGCTGCGCCCGGCTCCTGGGGAGCCCGGAACTGGCGGAAATCGGCCGGCTTTTTCGCCGCCGCAAACCTTCGGCGGTCGCCGGTGGCCCCCGCAGCTCCTGAACGAAGGAATCTACGCATGTCCCTGAAACGTTTCCTGGCGGCCCTGCTCCTGTCCCTTGTGGGCCTGGTTTTGCTGGCCGGGATGGATCTCTACAACTTTACCCGCCGGCCCGGACCCGACCGGGAGACCATCATCGAAATCGCTCCCGGCAGCCCCTTGAAAAAGATTGCCCGCCAGTTGCGGCAAAAGGGGGTGATTTCATCGGTGCCCTGGTTCATCATCGTCAACCGATTAAACGGGAGCGGCACCAGCCTCAAGGCCGGTGAATACCGGATCGCTCCACGGGCCACGCCGCTGGAAATCATCGAACTCCTCAAATCGGGCCGGGTCATAGAACGGAGCCTGAGCATCCCCGAAGGCTTTACCCTGAAACAGATCGGAGAACGGCTTGTAGCCCGGGGAATCTGCCGGGGTGATGAGTTCGAACGCCTCAGCCGAAACCGGCAGTTGCTGGAAAAATGGGAAATCCCCGGCTCCTCCCTGGAAGGCTACCTCTTCCCCAGCACCTACAATTACAGCCGCCAG
The DNA here is from genome assembly GCA_015486445.1 of Pseudomonadota bacterium. Lineage (GTDB taxonomy): Bacteria > Desulfobacterota > Anaeroferrophillalia > Anaeroferrophillales > Tharpellaceae > JAADEO01. The sequence continues at coordinate 5,348 of WFRT01000076.1, forward strand.
ACCGGTTGCCGGCAGATGCTGGAGACCATGCTGGCCACCGGGAAACGGGAATATGAAAAGATCAGGGAAAACTCCCCGCCCCTGAACCTGACCCGCCACCAGGTCCTGACCCTGGCCTCGATGATCCAGAAGGAGGCCGGCACCGAGAGTGAAATGCCGCTCATCGCCTCGGTCTTTTTCAACCGCCTGCGCCGCGACATGCGGCTGGCCAGCGACCCGACGACAATCTACGCCCTGGGGCCCGCCTTTGACGGCAACCTGCGGCGCCGTGACCTGAAAAACCCCTCCCCCTACAACACCTACCAGCACAAGGGACTGCCCCCGGGACCGATCTGCAGCGCCGGCCGTAAAGCCATCGCCGCGGTCTTCAACCCGGCTGACAGCGACTTTCTTTATTTCGTCGCCCGCGGCGACGGCCGTCACCAGTTCTCCCGCAGCCTCAAAGAACACAACCGGGCCGTCTATCGCTACCAGCTCCACCGGTCGAAAAAATAGCCCGGCCCCGAAACCCCTCCCGCCAAGCCCTCTTTGCCGGCCGGCGGCATTGACGGAAAAATTTTTCGGAGTATAATAAGTTAGAGAGCAAACCGCCGCCAAAATCAACCACAGGACTTTTAGCCATGTCTGAACTGCGCAAAGACCCGATTGTAGACCGCTGGGTCATCATTTCCCGGGAACGGGGAAAAAGACCCTCCGAATTCAGCAGCCTCAAACAGGAAAAACGCAGCGGCTTCTGCCCCTTCTGCCCCGGCAATGAAGACGTGGTGCCGGGGGAAATCCTGGCCTACCGCCAGCCCGGCAGCCAGCCCAACGACAGCAACTGGCGCCTGCGCGTCGTCCCCAACAAGTTTCCTGCCCTCCATATCGAGGGCGACCTGGTGCGCCGGGGCGACGGGGTTTATGACATGATGAACGGCATCGGGGCCCACGAAGTGGTGATCGAAAACCCCGACCACCAGGCGACCCTGGCCACCATGTCGATCGAGGCGGTGGAAGATGTTCTATGGGCCTACCGCGACCGGATTCGCGACCTCTCCGGCGACCAGCGCTTCCGTTACATCCTGGTTTTCAAAAACCAGGGGCTGGCGGCCGGGGCGACGGTCGAACACTCCCACTCCCAGATCATCGCCCTGCCGATCGTCCCCAAAAGGGCCAAGGAGGAGATGGACGGGGCCCGGAAATTCTACGACTACAAGGAGCGCTGCATATTCTGCGACATCATCCAGCAGGAGATCAACCAGGGGGTCCGCCTGGTCAGTGAAAACCAGGGTTTCATCACCGTCTGCCCCTACGCTCCGCGTTTCCCTTTCGAGGTCTGGATCCTGCCGAAGTACCACAGCCACGAGTACCAGGCCAACAGCAAGGAGATGATCGAAAACCTGGCCCTGACCCTCTCCGACACCCTGAAAAGGTTAAACCGGGTCCTGGACACGCCACCCTACAACTTCATCCTGCACACCGCCCCGGTCAACCATATCGACACCGCGCTCTATTACCACTGGCACATTGAAATCATCCCCAAGCTGACCCGGGTGGCCGGTTTCGAGTGGGGATCGGGATTCTACATCAACCCGACCCCGCCCGAAGAGTCGGCCCGGTTCCTGCGGGAGGCCCGGATTTAAAGAATCACAGTAACTATTCAGCCACATACGGGGTCGGGCGTGGCTTTCCTTCGCTAAGCGTTAAGATTTCTGTTTTTCTTTACGCTCGCTTCGCCCGCATTGCAAAACTCGCTACGCTCAGACAGTTGCAATGCTTATGGGCTCCCGCTCGCTGGGAAAAACAACGAAATCTTTCCGAAACCGCCCAGAAAAACCACCCCCGCCCCCTCCTGAAAGAGGGGAGGTAAAATTTAGCTGAATAGTTACTTTTTTTCTAGCTTCTGAGAAAATTTTCGAACAATATCTCAATTGCCGGCAGAACTTCCAGCAAACGATGGTCTGCCGGCAAAAGATGCAGCGGTAAAGCGTGACGCCGGGCATAAGCGATAATCAGTTCGGGCGGGATGATCTCATCATGCCAACCATGAATTAGAGCACAATGCCGGGCCGCCGGCAGAGGATCCTGATCCCGGCCGAATCCCGGAATCGCAATTGCCGGAGCCAGCAGAAAAAGACCGTCCGGTAAGAAATTGCGGGCGGCGGCCGCCACCACATAACTTCCCATGCTCGACCCCGCCAGAATCAAACGCCCGGCGACAACCGGGCGCCACTCTAAAAGCTTTGCCACCCGTTCATCCGGGTCATCGATCCCCCGGTAATCAATACTCTCAACGGCAAAACCACACCGTTCCGCAACCCGGGCCAGGCATTTAATCTTACTGCCCCAGGGGCCGCTCTCCTTACCATGAGAAAAGCATACGGTTCCAACATGAACGGTCATAGACTGAATCTCCCCGATAAATCAGTGTCTCGAATAGTATTATTTGACTTATCCGCTACCATACGATAGTTCATACTGATACTATCATAC
>WFRT01000077.1 GCA_015486445.1 Pseudomonadota bacterium
GAAAGATTTCGTCGTTTTTCCCAGCGAGCGGGAGCCCATAAGCATTGCAACTGTCTGAGCGTAAGCGAGTTTTGCAATGCGGGCGGAGCGAGCGTAAGGAAAAACAGAAATCTTAACGCCTAGCGAAGAAAAGCCGCGCCCGACCCCGTATTCGGCTGAATAGTTACCTTAATTTTAATCGTACTGCCGGGGGAAAAGCGTAACCGCTACGACAAAAATCAGGATAGTGCAATAAACTCCGGTACGATCTGACCGGGCTTGAACCTGAGCCGGGCAACGGAAATTGGCAAACTTCCCCGGCGGGGGCCGGCACTGCCGGGGTTGATGTAGAGGACCGCATCCCGGTAGAAGGCTTCCGGCCTGTGGGTGTGGCCGAAAACCACAACCTTGATGCCGGCGGCCCGGGGGTCGAGATCGAGTTTGTCAAGATCGTGCAGCAGGTGAAAGGTGTGTCCCCCGAGGATGAAGGTATCCTGCCCGGGCCAGCCCGGATGGTGGTCCATGTTGCCGGCTACCGGGTAGACCGGGGCGAGCTTTTCAAGTTCCGTGACAATCTCGGGATTACAGACGTCCCCGGCATGGAGAATGGCCTGACAGCCCCTGAAAAACGGCAGCGCCGCGGCCCGCAAAAGGCCGTGGGTGTCTGAAATCAGGCCCACGACAAAGTTTGTTTTCGAGGTTTCCATATTCACTCCGGCTTCACTCCGGTTTGCTTACCTTCAGCCCGGCCGACCTGTAACTTTACAGAGCGCTTATTGCTGCTTTCTTTTCCTCTGCCAGTCAAGTTTGTCAAGGTAGAATTCAATTGCCTGCTTGGCGATTGGCGCCGCACTCGATCCGCCGTGGCCGCCGTGTTCGACCAGGACCGCAACCGCGATTTTTGGATTGTTGAAGGGGGCGAAGGCGGCGAACCAGGCGTGATCGCGAAAGCGCCAGGGGATTTCCTTGCCTTTTTTCAAGTCCTCGAGGCTTTGCTTGACGACCTGGGCGGTGCCGGTTTTGCCGGCCATTTCCCACTCCTTCTTCTTGATCCGGGAACGCCAGGCCGTGCCGTGGCGTTCGTTGACCACCCGCCAGAGCGCCTTGCGAATGATCTGCATATGGTAGTCGCTGATCTCAACCCGCCGGCCCTTTTCATCCACTGGAATCGGAGCCAAGCCTTCCTCGCCGGATACCTCCCGGACGAGGTGGGGTGGATAATAGGTGCCGCCGTTGGCGAATACTGAGTACATGGCGGCAATCTGGAGCGGGGTCGTGATCAGGTAACCCTGGCCAATGCAGACCGCCAGGGAATCGCCGGTGTACCATTGGTCGTGGACCCGCCTGAGTTTCCAGGAAGAGGTCGGCATGAGACCGGGAATCTCGTCCCGCAGTTCGATGCCGCTCAACCGGCCGAGGCCGTACTCGTGGCCGTAGGCCGCGATCCGGTCGATGGCGATGCGCGTGGCCAGGTTGTAGTAGTAGACGTCGCACGACTCCTTCAGGGAGCGTGACAGGTTGACTTTCCCGTGCCCGTAGCGATTCCAGCAGCGAAAACGGGTGCGGCCGAGTTTCATGCCGCCGTTGCAGAAGAAAGTGGTTTCCGGGGTCACCGCCTGGTCGGTCAGGGCGACCGCGGCAATCAGCGGCTTGATTGTCGAACCCGGGGGAAAGGCATCCTGGATGGCCCGGTTGCGCAGGGGATGCAGGGGATCGGTATTGATTCTTTTCCAGTCCTTAGCGGAAATCCGGTTGGCGAAAAGATTGTTGGAAAACGAAGGGGTACTGACCGCGGCCAGGACTTCGCCGTTGCGGGGGTCGATAGCCACGAGACTGCCGACCTGGTCGTCGAGCAGTTCGAAGGCCTGCTGCTGCAGATCGATGTCGATGGTCAGTGTCAGGTTTCGTCCGGCCACGGCCGGGCGGACCGTATGCGACGACAACTCCCGTCCCCGGGCGTTGACCTCGACCTCGCGGCGGCCGTCCCGGCCGCGCAGATACTCCTGGTAGCGGGCCTCGATGCCGGCCCGGCCCACCAGGTCATCCCGGGCACAATCGGCGTAAACCGGCAGTTTGAGTTCCCGTTCGTTGATGAAGCTCAAATAGCCGATGATGTGGGCGCAAACCTCGTCGTAGGGATATTCCCGGACCGGTTCAATCTCGATGATGATACCGGGCAGTTCGAATTTGCGGGCTTCCACCCGGGCGAGTTCGTCGCGGCTGAGGTTTTTTTTCAGCGTGATCGGCCGGTGCCGGTAGCCGGACGGGGTCTTGCGGTATTTTTCGATGATTTCATCGGCATCCAGCCCTTCGACCTGGAGGGAAAGCCGTTCGGCGATATCGACAATCTGCTGCTGGTCGACGTTTTCCGGAATCATCTGGAGATTGAAGCCCAGGGTGTTGTCGGCCAGAATCTCGCCGTTGCGATCGGTAATGATTCCGCGCAGGGCCCGGATCCTTCTGGTCCGGATCCGGTTGTCCTGGGATTTCTGGTTGTAATACTCGCCCTTGGCAATCTGCAGGTACCAGAGCCTGAGCGAAATCACACCGATCATGAAGGCGATGAAAATGAGGATTATGCGGCCGTTTGCGGCAATCTGCTCAAGCTTGCTTTTTTTGCTGTTGTCGACATTTGATGACATGGGGCAGGGAGGTCTCAGGCTGAAATCAGGTTGACGGCCTGAGGCAGGTAGCGTTCACGCAGGACGTTGAGCAGGGCCAGCAGGGGGAGGGCGAAAACCGCCGTGGCCAGGGCCCCGCCGAGGGCCCGGAAAAAAAAGAAATGTTCGGGAGCGGCGGCAAACAGCACGGCGGCGCCATGGAGCAGGAAGAAGCTGCAACCGGCGAACAGGGCCTGGGGCAGGATATGGTTCATGAAAACCGTCTGGTTCAGGCGGCAGCCGAGCAGAAAGACCAGAAGATGCCCGAAGGCGGTGGGAAACCCCGGGCTGCTGCTGAACAGGGAGGCGGCGAGCGCCACCCCGAGCGCCGCCAGCAGGGACCGCAGGCCGGGGTGACAGGAAGTCAAAAAGACTATCAGGACCAGGTTGAGATCGGGATTGAGATATGCCGGCACCCAGAGATGGGGAAAAAGCGAGGCTTCAAGGGCCGACAGGAACAGGGCGGCCAGGGTAAAAAACAGCGGTGAGAGAAAGACCAGGATTTTCATCTTGTCAAATCAGAGGGTTGGCGGCGCGGGCAGGATATAAACCTCTTCTATCTGATCCAGGTCAAATTCGGGTTTCACCTTGATGGACTGGCTGAGGCCGTTGTCGTCATGGGCGGCCGCAACCACCGTCCCGACCGTAATGCCCTTGGGGAAAATATTGTCGAGACCGGAAGTGATCAGGCGGTCCCCGATCTTGATCTCGACGGTGTTCTGCAGATAGGCGAGGCGACAGAACTGGTCGCCGGTTCCCTGCAGGGTGCCGCGTATCCGGTTGCGCTGGACAATGACGTCGCAGGAACTGTTCTGGTCGGTCAGGAGCAGGACCTTGGCTGAGTGGCGGCCGCAGGCGACAACCCGGCCGATGACCCCGCCCGGGGTGAATACCGGGTTGTTCGGCTTGATGCCCTGGAGGCTGCCGCAGTCAACAATCAGGATGCGTGACAGGTCGTTGGTCTGGCGGCCGATGACGTGCGAGGCGATGCCCCGGTCGAGAATGTCGAACTGTTCCTTGAAGTTCAGCAGTTCGTGCAGGCGTCGATTCTCCTGCCGGATCTCCTCGAGCCGGGCCAGGTGGTAATTGAGTTCCGCCACGCTCTTTTCAAGTTCCCGGTTTTTCTCTTCAACCCCCACCAGCCAGATGTAGTGATCGAATCCCTGGCTGCAGCGGGTGAATGCGAGATCGATGCCTTTCTGAATCGGGTAGACCATGGTCAGAGCCGCCCGCTCGGCAATGCTGACCAGGGTTCCTCCCTGTCGCAGGCCGAAATTGACGCAAAGGGTCAGGAAGATGAAAACCACGGCCAGGCAGGCCAGCCAGGGCAGGCGCCGACTCAAAACAGACATCTCCACCTCGATTCAGGTCCGTTCATTCACTTTCTGTAACTTCACGCAGCAGTTTGAGGTTGTCAAGCACCATTCCCGACCCCCGGACAACGCAGGTCAGGGGATCTTCGACCACGGTAATCGGCAGGCCGGTCTCGTGCCGCATAAGGGTATCGAGATTGCGCAGCAGGGCCCCGCCGCCGGTCAGGATGATACCCTTGTCGACGATATCGGCGGCAAGTTCCGGCGGGGTTCTTTCGAGGGCGACGCGGACGGCGTCGAGGATCGCGTTGACCGGTTCGGTCAGGGCCTCGCGAACCTCCTCGGAATTGATTTCGAGGACCTGGGGGACGCCGGCAACGGTGTCGCGTCCCTTGATGGTCATGGTTTCGGGCTCGTCGAGCGGGGCCGCGGCGCCGATTTCGATCTTGATCTGCTCGGCCATTCTTTCACCGATCATCATGTTGTACTTGCGCCGGATGTACTGGGTGATGGCCTCGTCAATTTTGTCGCCGCCGACCCGGACCGAGCGCGAGAAAACAATCCCCGCCAGCGAAATGACCGCCACTTCGGTGGTGCCGCCGCCGATGTCGACAACCATGTTGCCGGTCGGTTCGGTAATCGGCAGGCCGGCCCCGATGCCGGCCGCCATCGGCTCTTCAATCAGGTAAACCTCGCGGGCCCCGGCCGATTCGGCCGATTCCTTGACCGCCCGGCGCTCGACCGGGGTAATGCCGGAGGGAACACAGATAACGGTACGCGGCCGCACCCATTTTTTACGCTTGTGAACCTTGGTGATAAAATGTCGCAGCATCGCCTCGGTAACCTCGAAATCGGCGATAACGCCATCCTTCATGGGCCGAATGGCGACGATGTTGCCCGGGGTCCGCCCCAGCATCAGTTTGGCCTCGGTGCCCACGGCCAGCACCCGCTTGGTGCCGTTGGGGCTGCTCTGGACGGCAACCACCGAGGGCTCGTTGATGATGATGCCTTTGCCGTCTACATAGACCAGGGTGTTGGCGGTTCCCAGGTCAATGGCCAGGTCGCTGGAGAAGAGACCGAAAAAAGAACTGAACATATTATGATATCTTTCCTGGATTTGTGGGGGGGTTGAAGCCGGGACTGAGCTTAAAAAAATCTAATCAAATCAGACCATTATATGTTATCAGGGAAAAAAGGAAAATTCAAGGGAAATAAATGGTTTCAGCGCCGGCCTGAAGGCTTTTCCACAACCTTGAAATCAGCTTTTCGTCGACCTTGAAATGTCAGCTTGACTAGCTGGTGCAAGTTGGGCTACATCATGGGATTATGAAACCTGTCTGCCCCACGGTAACCGTCCCATGAGCCCGTCCCGACTGCCGGATGAGTTCTGGCAGGATGAGAGCGCGCTGATGGACGAGTCCGACGATAACAGCTCCGCCCATGTCTACAGCGTATCCCAGCTCAACCGTGATATTCGCCTGATTCTCGAAGACAGTTTCACCCCAGTTTGGGTCGAGGGTGAGGTCTCCGGTCTCAGGGTGCCGACCTCCGGCCACTGCTACTTTACCCTGAAAGATGAACGGTCCCAGATCAAGGCCGTGATTTTCCGGCGCGAGTACCGCGCCCTGCGCCACCCCCTGCAGGAGGGCGGCCGGGTTTTATGCAGCGGCCGGATATCCCTTTACGAGCCCCGCGGCGAATACCAGGTCATTGTTACCGGCATCGAACCCCAGGGGCTTGGCGAACTCTGGAAAAATTTCAACGAACTCAAGGAAAAACTCGAAAAAGAAGGCCTTTTCGCGCCGGAAAAAAAGCGTAAAATTCCTTTTCTGCCCCGGCGTATAGCGGTCATCACCTCGGCTACCGGGGCGGCTGTCCGGGATATCCTGCAGATAATCAGGCGGCGTTTCGCCGGGGTTGAAATCATCATTTTTCCGGTCAGCGTCCAGGGCGAACGGGCCCCGGGCGAGATCGTTTCCGCTTTCCGCCAGCTGGCCGGAAAATGGGGAAACGGGGTCGACACCGTGATTCTGACCCGGGGCGGCGGCGCCTACGAAGACCTCATGCCCTTCAATGACGAGGGTGTGGCCCGGGCGGTTGCCGCCTGCACAATCCCGGTGGTCAGCGC
>WFRT01000078.1 GCA_015486445.1 Pseudomonadota bacterium
GAACCCCGGCTGGATTACCGGGCCCGGACGGCACAAAAACGGGAAATATTTTACCGGAAATCGGTCATTTTTCCCCATCCTGAAAGCGGCTGGCGGAGTTATAAAAGTTGCCAAAAACGGCAAAACCGGGTAAGACCATCAAGTTCCGGCCCGGCTCCTCCAGGCCCCCGGCCCGGAACCAGTTTTACAAACCGGAGAGCAGGAATTTTCCACCCTTGGAAACCATCCATCTACAGGTCAAACGCACCAGCTACGTCAATGCCGACAACGGCTACGTGGTCCTCAAGGGCGAAAGCCGCGGCCGCCCCCTGACCGCGGTCGGCTACCTCCCCGAGGCGCTTGACGGCAGCCGCCTCCAGGGCACTGAATTCGAGCTTAGGGGCCGCTGGGAGACCAGCCGTTTCGGCCGCCAGTTTGCCTTTACCACGGCCCGGCTGACCACCAACCAGCTGTTCTATTTCCTCGCCAAGGTCGTCAAGGGGCTGGGGGAAAAGCTGGCCCGCCGCCTGCTGGAGCACTACGGCGAAAAAAACCTTGTGGCCATTCTCGAAAACCGGCCCGAGGAGTTGCTCGAGTTCAAGGGCATCAAGGAAAAGAAGCTCAAGCAGATCACCTCTTCCTGGAAAAAGCAGAAAAACCTGCGCGAGCTTTCCAGTCTCCTCCTCCCCCACGGCATCACCCCCAACCTGGTGGTGCGAATCTACAACGCCTTCGGCGAGCAGGCCACAGAACGGGTCCGAGCCAACCCTTACGAGCTTACCGAAATCCGCGGCATAGGGTTCAAGACCGCCGACGAAATCGCCCGCAAGCTGGGCCTTGAATTCACCTCCACCCACCGGGTCGAGGCCGCCGTTTTGCACCTGCTGCTCGAGGCCGGCGACCAGAACGGCCACACCTTCCTGCCCCCGGAAAGCCTGTTCAGCAAGCTCAGTGAACTGCTCGACAGCGAGGAGCAGCAGTTCGACAGCCGGGTTTTCACCGAGGTCGTGGAAAGGCTGAGAGAGCGGAACCGGCTGGTCGTCGAACCCGATCGGATCGCCCTCAAGGCCTTCTGGTACATGGAGGATTTCCTCCTGAATTTCTTCAAAAACCGCTCCGACGAACGCTTCGCGCCGATCGCCGGCCCTCGGGCCGTGGCCGCTTTTCTCGCCGACCAGGAAAAACGCCTGCGCATCACCCTGGCCCCGGAACAGCGCCGCATCATTGAACTGGTCGGTTGCGGTCGCCGCCGGCTCTACGCCCTGGCCGGCTATGCCGGGACCGGGAAATCGACCGTGGCCCGTTCGCTGCTCCATTTCCTGGCCGGAAATTTCTGCGAACGCAAGGAGATCGCCTGCTGCGCCTTCACCGGGATGGCGGCGGCCCGGATCCGCAAGCTTACCGGTTTCGCTTCCTACACCATCCACTCGCTGCTCAAGTACCAGGGCGACAACCAGTTCGCCTACAACCGGAACAAGCCCCTGCCTTACAAGGTCATCCTGCTCGACGAGGCCGGGATGGTCAACACCCAGATCTTCTACCGCCTGGCCCAGGCGATCGCCGAGGATTCCCTGTTCATCATGGTCGGCGATCCGGCCCAGCTGCCGCCGATCGGGGCCGGCAACGTCTTTGCCGACATTCTCGACCAGCCCTGGCTGGCCCAAACCAGCCTTACCCGGATCTTCCGCCAGGACGAAGACTCGGTTCTCGTCCATTTCGCCAACCTGATCCGCAAGGGGGAAATCCCGCCCGACTACAACCGCACCTGGAAGGATTTCATTTTCGTCCGCGAGGACATCCCCAACTATTTCCAGCTCAAGAAAGAGCTCCCGGAAAAGGAGCTCCGGGAGGTCCGGGGGGCCTGCAACGAACGCATCCGCCGGCTGATCCTCGAACTCGCGGCCAAGGCCGTGAGCCGGCTCAAGTTTCCGACCTGGGATTTCCAGGTGCTGACCCCGGTCCGGCGCGGGCCGCTCGGCACCGAGGTCCTGAACCAGGAACTCCAGCGGGTTTTCAACCCCGAAAGCCGCCTCGAGTTTTCCCGTTTCGGCACCAGCTTCAGGATTGACGACAAGGTTGTCCATCTCCAAAACCGGGACATGGAATGCGCCCCCTACCGACCCGAATCAAGCCCTCGAAACAGTGCCGCCTGGCATCGCCAGCGCATCTTCAACGGCTTTGTCGGCATCATCCGCGAGATCGACATCGACAATGAGCTTTTCTACGTCGTCTACCCCGGCCCCCTGGTGGTCCGCTACAATTTCGACCACGCCCGCGACATCATCGACCTGGCCTACTGTTTGACCGTCCACAAGGCCCAGGGCAGCCAGTACAAGTACGTCGCCATCCCGATGAGCAACAGCCATTTCATGATGCTCAACAACAAGTGGTTCTACACCGCCATCACCCGGGCCGAGAAAAAGGTCTACCTGGTAGGCCAGGAATTCGCGTTCAAACGGGGCTGCACCAACCTTGAAAACACTAAGCGCCATACCTTTCTTGCCGCCGGCCCCGGCCCGCGGTCAACCTCAGACTGAACGGGGACTTCGCATGAGCCTCAACCGCCGCAAGATCAACCGGATCCTGGCCCGGGTAATGATGGGCCTGGGCATCGCCTTTCTTCTCTATGTCGCCGGGCTCTACTGCTACTACTATTTCGGCCGCTGGCACTGAGGTAAAACCTGTCTCCGGCCCGCACAATGGTCTCGGGCGGGGCTGAAATTGCAGACCTACGGAAATCCCAAAACAGGTTTTCCGACACAGGAGTCAAAGTTTTGACGGAAAAAAATTTCTATTTCGGCAATTGGGAAGAGGAGTTGCTGCGCCTTAACGGCCTCGGGGATTTCTCCCGCCTCTGGGAACTCGAACTGGAATGGTTCGAGCCCCCGAATTTCCGGCGCTCGGGCTGGTCCGGCGCGGCCCGCCACGAGTTGCAAACCCCCGACGGCAAGCCTGTCGGGGTTTTCATCAAGCGCCAGGAAAACCACCGGCGCCGCACCCCGCGCTACCCTGGAGGCTGTCCCACCTTCCGCATTGAATGGCAGAACCTGGAGAAGCTTTTCCGCCACGGGGTACCGGTCACCCACCCTTTCTACTACGGGGAAAGAATCGATAAGGGCCGGCCGCAGGCCATCCTGATCACCTACGAACTGCGGGGTTTCGTCCCCCTGGACAACTGGCTGGCAAGCCATCCCGAGGGTCCGAACCGGCTTTCTGACCGGACTGCCATCCTGCCGACGGCGGCCGCCGCGGTCCGAACTTTTCACGACCAGGGCTTTCGCCACAACTGTCTCTACCCCAAGCACATCATGCTCAATTTCCAGCGC
>WFRT01000079.1 GCA_015486445.1 Pseudomonadota bacterium
GGCAGGGGATTTTATAATGGTGAGGAGCCAGAATTTATGAGAATGAGATGCGGCTCCTAAGCTGTTGTTCAATTATTGAACTGGGTGTATAATAGAGAAAAAGGAGAAAGGCAAGAGAAAAAAGAAATGGGGTAATATCTCTATTCCAGAACCTTGATGAAGGGGAGTTCGCGGTACTGTTCGTTGTAGTCGAGGCCGTAGCCGACCACGAACTCGTTGGGAATCACGGCCCCGACGTAATCGGGCTCGATCGCCACCCGGCTGCAGCCCTCCTTGCGCAGCAAAACGCAGGTTTTCACCCGCCCGGCGCCCTGCTCCTTAAGATGAGACACCACCTGTTTCAGGGTCAGGCCGGTATCAAAAATATCATCGATCACGACCACGTCACCGAGAGCGAGATCGGCAACCGCGGTCAGCGCGGTGATCTCCACTCTGCCGGAACTGGCGGTTCCAACGTAGCTTCTGGCTTTCAGATAATCGACCGCCAGGGGCAGGCTGTAGCGGCTCAGGGCCCGGCTTAAGTCGGCCAGGAAAGGCTGACATCCTTTCAGGAGTCCCAGCAGCTGCAAGGGCGCCGCACCGGCGAAATCGGCAGCGATTTCGCCGGCCAGATCGGCGACGATCTCATCGAGCTGCTCCTGGCTTAAAAGGATACGTTCCATCGGCCCGCCGGTGAAGAAAGGATAAGAAACCATCAGGATATGACGCTGAATTTGTCTATACGAAACCACCTGCCTTGTCAAGAAAGACGGAATTTTTCTTGACTACAGCGGGTGAGATGTCTATATGAGGCATCCGAAACATTACTGTATTGGTCTAAATTTTGCCATCCATGGTCTCCGGGGTTGTCGTCAGCGATGTTTACCGGTATAATAGAAGAACTGGGCCGGGTTGTAAGCTCCAGCCTGAACAGCGCCTCCGGCCAACTCCAGCTGGCTGCCGACCTGGTGCTGGCGGACTGCCGCATCGGTGATTCAATCGCCGTCAACGGCGTCTGCCTGACGGTGACCGCGATCCATACGCCGGTAATCGATTTCGATGTTTCACTCGAAACCCTGCGACGCTCCAACCTGGGACGACTCAAACCCGGCGACCAGGTCAACCTGGAACGGGCCCTGCCGGCCGCCGGCCGCTTCGGCGGCCATATCGTCTCCGGCCACATCGACGCGACCGGGGTTTTCGACCGCCGGCGGCGGGAAGGCAATGCCGAGATTCTCGGCTTCACGGCCCCGGCCGAGGTTGCCCGCTACCTGGTGGAAAAGGGCTCGATCGCGATTGACGGTATCAGCCTGACCATCGCCGCTCTCAACGGCAACAGCTTTACAGTCGCGGCCATCCCCCACACCCTGGCCGCGACCACTCTGGGCCGGCTCCGTCCCGGGGCTCAGGTCAACCTCGAGGTTGACCTGATCGCCAAATACGTTGAAAAGCTGCTGGAGCCCAAACCCTCCGGCGGACTTGACATCGCAACCCTGAAAAGAAACGGTTTTGCCTAAGCCCCGGTGGTTTCAGGCAAAATAAACCGATAGAGGTAAGCATGGTAATTTCCCGAATCGAAGCCGCACTGAAAGAGATCAAGGAGGGCCGCATGGTCATCCTGGTCGATGACGAGGATCGCGAAAACGAGGGCGACCTGGTGATGGCGGCCGAAAAGGCCACCCCCGAAGCCATCAATTTCATGGCCAGGTACGGCCGGGGCCTGATCTGCCTGGCCCTGACCGAGGAGCGGGCCGACTTCCTCAACCTGCCGCCGATGGTCTCCGACAACACCTCGCAGTACGAAACCGCCTTCACGGTTTCGATCGAGGCCCGGCGCGGGGTCACCACCGGGATCTCGGCCGCCGACCGCTGCCACACGATACTGACCGCGATCGACGACCACAGCGGCGCCCACGATCTCGTCCGCCCGGGCCACATCTTTCCGCTGCGGGCCCGCAAGGGCGGGGTCCTGGTCCGCACCGGCCAGACCGAAGGCTCGGTCGACCTGGCCCGGCTCGCGGGGCTCAAGCCGGCCGGCGTCATCTGCGAGATCATGAATGACGACGGCTCGATGGCCCGGCTGCCGGAACTCAAGAAATTCGCCGCCGAACACGACCTGATGATCATCTCGATTGCCGACATCATAGAGTATCGGATGCGCACCGAATCGCTGGTCCGGAAAGCGGTCCGGGCCCACCTGCCGACCCGCTACGGCGATTTCGAGATCATTGTCTACGAGAACCAGCTCGACAACCTTGAACACCTGGCCCTGGTCAAAGGCGATCTTTCCGGCGACGAGCCGGTCCTCGTCCGGGTCCACTCCGAATGCTTCACCGGCGACACCCTGGGCTCGCTGCGCTGCGACTGCGCCGACCAGCTGCATGCCGCCATGATGCAGATCGAAAAGGAGGGCCGCGGCGCCATTCTCTACATGCGCCAGGAAGGCCGCGGCATCGGCCTGGTCAACAAACTGCGGGCCTACTGCCTCCAGGAGCACGGCCGCGACACGGTCGAGGCCAACGAGGAACTCGGCTTCAAGCCCGACCTGCGCGACTACGGCGTCGGGGCCCAGATGCTGGTCGACCTGGGCCTGAAGAAAATTCGCCTGCTGACCAACAACCCGAAAAAGATCGTCGGTCTCCAGGGGTACGACATCGAGATCGTCGAACGCGTTCCGCTCGAGTGCCAGCCCAACGAGAACAACATCCACTACCTCCAGACCAAGAAAGAGAAGATGGGGCACCTGCTTGAACAGGTCCCGGACAGCAGCCAAGACCAGTAACCCGATGTGAAACCGTCTAAGGGAAAGTGAGGCAGAAAAATGAGCAGCTATTTCGAAGGGACCCTGAACCGGGGCGGCGACGCCCGGGTGGCGATCATCACCAGCCGTTTCAACAGCTTCATCTGCGAACGTCTCGAGGAGGGGGCCCTGGACGCCCTCGCGCGCCACGGCGTGGACGACGGGCAGGTTGCCGTCTTCAAGGTTCCCGGAGCCTTCGAGATTCCCCTGGTGGCCAAGAAACTGGCCGCCTCCGGCAAATATGACGGGGTTGTCTGCCTGGGTGCCGTAATCCGCGGCGACACCCCGCATTTCGATTATGTCGCCGCCGAAGTCAGCAAGGGCATCGCCGCGGCCACCCTGGAAACCGGGGTGCCGATCAGTTTCGGAGTCCTGACCACCAACACCATCGAGCAGGCCATCGAACGGGCCGGCACCAAGGCCGGCAACAAGGGCTGGGATGCGGCCGTCTCCCTGCTCGAAATGATCGATCTCCTGAAACAGATCTAGAATGGCCAATAAACGTCGCATGGCCCGGGAAGCGGCCCTGCAGCTTCTTTACCTGCTCGAACTCGGCAAGCCCGACGACCGTAAACAGGCCTGCCGCATCTACTGGGAGCACGACTGGCGGGAAGAGGGGGAGTGCCGTCTCTGCGGCGAGGAGTGCCGGGACCGGGACAAGCCCAAAAGCCGCTGGTCGCTGCCGGTCAATCAACTGGCCGAAGCCGCGTTCTCCCGGCAGCTGGTCGACGGCGTCCTGGCCCGGCAAAGTGAAATCGACCGGGAAATCGAAAGCCACTCCCTAAACTGGAAACTTCACCGGATGTCCTGCATCGATCGCAACATCATCCGGATCGCGGTCTACGAACTTAGGTTTTTAGACGACATCCCCCCCAAGGTCTCGATCAACGAGGCTATCGAAATCGCCAAGACCTACGGCGACAAAAACTCTCCAGCCTTCGTCAACGGGATTCTCGACCAGGTCAAGTAAAAGAACCCGGCGCTCTCCTCTTCAACCTGCAAAACACTGCGTCCCGATCCGGCAACAGCGGACAAACCGTTTTACCCACTCGCCTCAGAAGCATTCACTGTGAATTCAACAACGCCGCCGTTGTATGACTTCGCGGACCCATCCACGACATTGTCGTGATTACCGATCTACAAATTTTAACCTTGACAATGTTCACATATTTGTTTACTTTTTTGCTATGAAAACAATCTCATTCTATCGTACTGCGTCGGGCAAGTGCCCTGTTGAAGAACATCTGGACAGTTTGACAGACGTAGAGACAACAAAGATAGCATGGGTATTGAAGTTGATTCGAGAGATTGATCCAATTCCTTCGAAATATTTTAAGAAATTGGTCAATACAAAGGATATCTGGGAAGTCAGAGTCAAGATTGGGAGAAACACGTTTCGTCTTCTTGGCTTCTTTCATGGCAGTGAATTGATTATTCTCACTAATTCTTTTCAGAAAAAGACCCAGAAAACTCCTTTACTAGAGATTAGATTGGCAAAAAAACGAATGAAAGAATATCTGAACAAACAGGAGTATGAAAATGGACGATCTGGATAAATATATTGAAAAAAGAAAGAAACAGAGCCCCAAATTTGCGGAAAATTTTGACAAAGGATATGAGCAATTCAAAATCGGTGTTCTCCTGAAGCAAGCTCGCCTTGAAGCTGGTTTTACCCAGGAACAGGTAGCCAAGAGACTGCAAACAAAAAAATCTGCTATCTCCAGGATTGAAAATCATGCAGAAGACATCCGTCTTTCCACATTGGTTAATTATGCTCAGGCTCTTGGTAAAAAACTCCGTCTCGAAGTAGCATAAAAAAAGCCCGGCCGGGATTTCCGGCCGGGCTTTTCACTGGTTATTTTTCATCAAGGGAGAGAACTCTCTCTAGCGGGAGAGGAATCAACCTTTTTTGCATTCATCCGGGGGCTGAATGCCGACTTTCTTGGCCGA
>WFRT01000080.1 GCA_015486445.1 Pseudomonadota bacterium
CGTCGTAAAAACTCTTCATCTGCTGCGTTCCCCTTCAACCTTCGTCACTGCGGCGTACCGTATGTACGCCTCATTCCTCAGGTTTCGGGCGCCTTGCATATGAAGCTTTTTACTTAGCCATCGAATATTTTGACTTTTTACGAGTTTGTCAAATTTTATCTCCCCTCTTTCAGGAGGGGGCGGGGGTGGCTTTTCTGAGCGGTTTCGGAAAAACCAAAAAAAGCCGTCGTCCACAAGGGGACGACGGCTTCCGGTCGCGGGCCGGCCGCTACGGGAAAACCGTATCATTAAGAATCCAGGATCCGGTCGAGCAGGTGCAGCAGGCTTTCCAGAGAGAAAGGCTTTTCGAGACGGCCGCAGAAACCGTAATCCTCGAACCGGGCCAGCACCGGGTCGTTGGCATAGCCGCTGGCCACCACAGCCTTGACCTCGGGGTCATATTCCCGCAACAGCCTGATCGTCTCGCGGCCGCCAAGGCCGCCGGGTATCGTCAAGTCGATGATCACCAGGTCAAAATCCTCTTCCCGGTAGCGGGCCAGGGCGTCGCGCCCATCCCGGACCGCCACGACCTCGCAGCCGTATGAAGTCAGCGCATCGCCAAGGATTTCCAGCACCATCTCCTCGTCATCCATGACCAGGATCCGTTTGCCCCGGGCCCGGCTTTCCCCCCGGCGGCCAGGCTGGCCGCCACCTTCCGGAGTTTTGCCCAGGGCCGGCAGGTAGATGGCAAACTCGGCATAGGAGCCCTCTTCCGAGGTCACCTTGATGCAGCCGCCATGCTTGTTGACAATTGAATAAACCACGCTCAGGCCCAAACCACTGCCTTCCCGCCGGGTCGTAAAGAAGGGGTCGAAAATCCGGTCGTAAAGCCGCTCCGGAATGCCGCAGCCCTGGTCGCGGATGGTGATTCGGACATAAAGACCGGGCTCCAGGCCCAGGCTCATGGCCGCTTTCCGGGCCAGCTCAAGGTTTTCCGCCCGGATCGCCAGTTCGCCGCCGTTGGGCATGGCATGAACCGCATTGAGCACCAGGTTTTGAATCACCTGGCTGATCTGGCCGGCATCGACCTCGGCCGCCCAGAGGTCGGCCGGCGTGGTCAGGGCCAGGGAGACATTCGCTCCGAGCAGCGAAAACTCGGCTGAATCCTTGATGATTTCAGCAATATCGGCCGACTCCTTGATGGGCTCCCCACCCTTGGCAAAGGTCAGCAGTTTCTGGGTCAGGTCGGCAGCCCGGCTCGCAGCCTTCAAGGCCTGGGCCAGATTTTCCCGGCTTTTGTCTGGCCGGGATTCACTGCGCAGCAGGGCAATTTCGATGTTGCCCATGATACCGGCCAGCAGGTTGTTGAAATCGTGCGCGATACCACCGGCCAGGCGGCCGACGCTCTCGAGCTTGCGCAGTTTGAAAACCTCCTCCTGCATCCTCTCGCGCTCGGTGATATCGCGAAAAACCAGGACCCCGCCAATAACCCGGCCGTTTTCATCCCGAATCGGGGAAGCGCTGTCGGCCACCTTCAACCGCCGGCCGTCACGGGAATGGAGCAGCAAGCCCTCGGTAAATTCCAGGGCAACCCCCCGGGAAATAGCTTGGCGCAACGGGTTTTCCGCCCGTTGTCCGCTGTCCGGGTCAACCAGATCAAGGATTTCATCAACCCTCCGACCCTCGGCCTCAGCCTGGGTCCAACCGGTCAGGTGTTCAGCCACCCGGTTCATCAAAATGATCCGGCCCCCAAGATCGGTGGTGATTACCGCATCACCGATACTGCGCAGGGTCACGAGCAGTTGTTCACGCTCTTCCCGCAGGAGACCTTCGAGTTCCTTGAAGGCCGAGATGTCACGCCAGACCACGAACAGGATGTCGCGGTGCTCGAAGGGAATTACCGTAAGCGAGACATCCGCCCAGAACGAGTTACCTTTAAGGTCGCAATGAAGCCATTCAAAACGGTAGAAACCATCCTTGAACGCCCGGGCCACCGACTCGTCGGCCTTTTCCCTCGAAGACCGTCCGCCGGGCTGCTGGGCCGGGGAAAGGCGGGCCGGGTGAACCAGGACCTCATCCTTGTGGCGGGCCTTGAGCTGCTGCATGGCGGCCGCGTTGCAGTCAAAAAAACCTTTCTCATCCAGCAGCAGCATGGGATCGGAAGAGCGTTCGAAAAAAAACCTGAACTTCTGCTCACTCTCCCGCAAAGCCTGTTCCGACTCCACCCGGTGGGTAATATCGACGGCATTGCCGAGCAGCATTTCCCGGCCCTGTAATTTCAGCTTCTCGCTGCGTACTTCAACCCACCTGCAGGCTCCGCTCCGGGTGACAATCTTGAGATCGAAAGTCTCCTGTTTTATGCGTCGGGCGCTCTTTCTGAAATCGGGATGCACCAGGTCGAAAATCCTCATCCCGAGCAGTTCCCGGTTGTCGTAGCCGGTCAGTTCGGACATGTAGGGATTGGCAAAGGAGATTCGGCCTTTCTCACCGTAGAGATAGACCGCGGCCCGGATGTTGTTGGTAAAGGCCTTGAAGCGCTCCTCGCTGCGGCGCAGTTCGTCTTCGGACTTCTTGCGCTCGGTGACGTTGTTGGCGGTTCCCAGAACATACGATTTACCGTCCAGGGTGACCATTCCGGCATGCAGTTCAATCCAGACCAGGCGGCCGTCCCGGTGGAGCAGGGGAATGTCCCTCTGGACCTCGAGTTCCTTGCCCTGGAGCCGGTCCGCAACCCTCCTGACCGCCGCCTCCCGGTGATCGGGATGGATCAGGTCGGTAATCCGCATGGTCAGGAGTTCCTCCCGGGAATAGCCGAGCAGGTCGACCCCGTAGGGATTGACATAAACCAGGTTGCCCTCGGGGTCGTTCATGTAGATGGCGGTCTGCAGGTGCTCGGAAAAAACCCGGAAACGATTTTCACTCTCCTGCAGGGCGCGGGCCGCCTCGATTCGGGCGGTTATGTCAACGGCGCTGCCGAGCAGGAACGGCTGGCCGGGATTCCTGGGGTCATCAAGACGGATAGCGAACATCTCCACCCAGCAGCTGGAGCCGTCCTTGCGTTCCAGCCGGATATCGACGGTCTCCACCGGCCGGCCGCCCCGCAGCCGGGTCATGGTCCGGTTGACGACGGAATCCTGGGAGTCGGGATGAATAAATTCCAGGATCATCCGGCCTTCCAGCTCTTTTTGGGAATAGCCCAGCAGTCGACTGCAGGCCCGGTTGACATAAATCAGCCGGCCGCCGCTGTCGCAGGCAAACACCAGCGAGGAAAAATTTTCCATGAAGGCCTGGAAAAATTCCCAGTTGCCGGGCCCGGAAAGGCTCAAGGCCCCTCCCGGTGAGCTTCGCTGCGGCTCCAGTCGGCCTTTCAAGGCCTCGTTTTCAAGGCGCAGGGCAACCACCTGGCGCAGGAGTTCCTCTTTGTCCATGTCCTGTAATTTTGCCAGCAGTTGTTCTTCCATGTTTTCCCTGCTCCCCGTAACGACGGGAAAGATTGCGGCAGGCTCCCGCAGCACCCCTTAAGTTTCCGGGCGGCTGGCCCGGCCCCTCGTACTTTCCTAGCTTTAACAGTGTGTTTTTGTCAAGTACATACCCGGCCCACGGGCCGGAAAAGAGGAAAAGGCCTGGAAAAATAACCGGGCAGGACAAATTGCGGTCTTACTTTAAAAAATGCGGCAGGACAAAGAAAACGAAAAAGCCGGTTTTTGTTTCCCGGCAAGGCGAGGCGGGGAAAAACAGTCTCCGCCCCGGGAACGGGGCGGAGACCCGCAAGACTTGAAGTC
>WFRT01000081.1 GCA_015486445.1 Pseudomonadota bacterium
ACGATCCCTCCCCACTCTGTAATTGAAGGCAACTATTCAGCTAAATTCTACCCTCCCCTCTTTCAGGGGGGGGCGAAGAAAATCCGCTTCCGAATCATGCAAGCTGTATACCGGACAAACGGAAAACAACAACCCCAAGCCCCGGTTCCCCGCCGACCCGCCCCGATACTTTGACAATCAGGAGATGACTGCAGCTGTAAACATTCTTGGTACGGTAAAAATCTATCGCTCCCCGCTACCGGCCGACACAATCAGCCATCAACCCGGGTTACCACCAGGGGAACCGGCATTGCAAAATTGTCGACAATTTTGCAATGCCTTCCTGCCGATACCGGCAGCCGGCCACCCGACAGAAATGTCGTCCAATTGTAAAGTTTACTACCGTCCAATTGTAAAGTTTGTCGTCGTCCAATTGTAAAGTTTGCAGGATTGAACGGGCCAAAGCGGCCGCCACGAGGGCCTGCAGCAGTTCGTCTCCCGGAAAAATTCTATTTCCGCAGCGATGAGAATTCACGGATTACGGTTTTTCCGGTTTTGACAAAACGGCTTCCAGCGGTTAGAAGGGGCGGCATGGGTTCGTCAACCTTTTGCCGGGTGGAGTGGTGATGCCGGAAACTGAAAAGAACAGGGCGGCCGGGAACCTGGGCGAGGCGCTACGGCAGCTGCGGGGGCAGTTGCCGTACATGCCGCGGACTCTCAGGCTGGTCTGGGATGCGGCCCGCTGGTGGACCCTGGTCTCGATGCTGCTGCTCCTGGCCCAGGGGCTGCTGCCGGCGGCCGCGGTTTACCTGACCCGGGCCGTGGTCAACAACCTGGTGGCGATCCGGCAAAGCCAGGGTTCGCTGCTGCCGCTGATCCTGACGGTCTCCCTCTACGCCGCCCTGCTGATCGGCCGGGAGATCATGAACAGCGCCGGCAAGTGGGTGCGCCAGGCCCAGGGCGAGTTGGTCCGGGACCATATCCAGAACCTGGTTCACGACCAGGCCCTGCGGCTCGATTTGAGTTTCTTTGAATCCTCCGAATACTACAACAAGCTTCACCGGGCCCGCAACGATGCCATCGACCGCCCCCTGGCGCTGATCGAAAACCTCGGCAGCCTGCTCCAGAACGGCATCACCCTGGCGGCCATGCTCGTCGTCCTGGTTCCTTTCGGCTGGGCCCTGCCGCTGCTGCTGCTGGCCGGCACCCTGCCGGCCTTCTACGTGGTCCTGCGCTTTACCCTGCGCTTCCACAACTGGCGCCTGCGCAACACCAAAAATGTCCGCCGCACCTTCTACTTCGACTGGCTGATCACTGATCGCGACTGCAATCCCGAACTGCGCCTTTTTAATCTCGGCGGCTTTTTCCAGCAAAGTTTCCAGGCCCTGCGCGCCAAACTGCGGGGCGAACAGTTGAAACTGGCCCGCGACCAGGCCGCCGCCGAGCTGGTCGCGGCCGGCCTCGGGCTCTTGTCGATGTTCGGCGGGCTTTTGTGGATGTTTGCCAAATTCCGCCGGGGGCTTTTCTCCCTTGGCGATTTGGCGATGTTTTTCCAGGCCTTCAGCCAGGGCCAGAGCCTGATGCGGACCCTGCTCAACAACGTCGGCCAGGTCTACCGCAACATCATCTTCCTGGAAAATCTCTTCGAATACCTCGAGCTCGAACCCCGCGTCCCGGAGCCCGACCACCCCCGGCCGCTGCCCGACCTGGAACGGGCCGACATCCGCTTCGAGCGGGTTTCCTTCAGCTATCCCCACAGCCAGAGGATGGCCCTCGACAATTTCAACCTGACCATCAGGGCCCGGGAAATCACCGCCCTGGTCGGCACCAACGGGGCCGGGAAAAGCACGCTGGTCAAGCTCCTGTGCCGTTTCTACGATCCCCGGAAAGGCCGGATCACGCTGGCCGGCGAGGATCTCATGAGTTTTTCGCCCGCCGCCCTGACCCGGCAGATCTCGGTTCTTTTCCAGGAACCGGTTCACTACCACGCCACGGCTTTCGACAACATCGCCTACGGCGACCGCGACCGCGGCCCGTCCCGGGAAGAGATCGAGGACGCGGCCCGCAAGGCCGGGGCCGACGAGCCCATCCGCCGCCTGCCGGAAGCCTACGATGCGCTTTTAGGCCGCTGGTTCGGTGGTCATGAATTGAGTGTCGGGGAGTGGCAGAGGGTGGCCCTGGCCCGGGCCTTTTTCCGGCGGGCGCCGATCATCATTCTCGACGAACCCACCAGCGCCATGGATTCCTGGGCCGAAAACGACTGGCTGAAACGCTTCCGGGAACTGGCCCGGGGCCGCACCGCCGTCATCATCACCCACCGTTTCACCACGGCCATGCTGGCCGACCGGATTCACGTCATGGATCAGGGAAAAGTTGTCGAAAGCGGCAGCCACGAGGAGTTGATGGCCCAAGACGGCAGCTATGCCGCCTCCTGGGAGCAGCAGATCCAACGCAGCCGGACCGCGCAAGGATCAGGTTCGCGTTCTGAAGAGATGAT
>WFRT01000082.1 GCA_015486445.1 Pseudomonadota bacterium
ACAGAAATCTTAACGCTTAGCGAAGAAAAGCCGCGGCCGCGCCGGGCCCCGTATTCGGCTGAATAGTTACCCGGTTTATTTGCTAACGCTTACAGGCTCGCGGGAAAGCCTGGAATCAGTGCTGGTGGCCGCAGCCACAGCTTCCCTCTTCCACGCCGTCACCTTCACCACCACCGGGCCCGCGCCCTGCGAACCAGCCCTTGACGATCCGGTAGAGAGGGGGCAGGGAAAGGACCGCAAGAACCAGGGCCGCAACCGTCATCAGGGCTCCCGGCAGGGTTTCGCCGGCCTGGCCGATGGCGGCCCCGGGAACCTGGCCGAGGCCGGCATAGACCCGGTCCAGGAGCAGGCCGCAGGCCACGCTGACCACGGCGATCGAAATAAGGTAAAGCAGGCTGGCCCGCTTTCCCAAAAGGCCGACCAGGACCGAGAGCGAGGTGATGTTGGTGGCCGGGCCGACCAGCAGAAAAACCAGCGCGGTTCCCGGGCTCACCCCTTTCAGAATCAGGGCCGCGGCGATCGGGGTCGAGGCGGTAGCACAGATGTAGAGCGGAATCCCGAACAGCAGGACCAGCAGCATCGAGGAAAAACCCCCGCCCAGGTAGCGGGAGATCATCGCATCAGGCACCAGCACGGTAATCACTCCGGCCAGCAGGATGCCGATGTAAAACCAACCCGCCAGATCTCCCCAGAGCTCCCCCAGGGCAAAGCCGATCCCGGCTTGCAGCTTCTCAAACAGGGTATGGTGATGCCGGTGAACTTCAGGGTCGCAACCAACTCCGCTGCAGCAGTTGTCGACGGTGCAGCTTAAATCGGGCTCGGGGGGCAAGGCCGAGGTCGGGGGATGCAGCAGGTTTTCGGCCAGGCCCGCGACCAAGGCCGAGCAAAACGCGGCCAGCGGCCGGGCCACGGTCATTACAGGGTCGAGCAGCGCCCAGGTAATGGCGATTGAATCAACCCCCGATTCGGGGGTCGAGATCAGAAAAGCGGTCACCGCCCCGTTGCTGGCCCCCTGTTTTTTCAGGGTGGCCGCCGCCGGCAGGACACCGCAGGAACAAAGCGGCAGCGGGATGCCGAGCAGGGCCGCCTTGAAAACCGAGCTGAACCGACCGGAGCCCAGATGGGCCGCAACCGCGGCCGGGGAAAGAAAAACCTTGAGCAGCCCCCCGATCAGGAGACCGAACAAGATGTAGGGTGCGGCCTGCCGGTAGACCTGCCAGGAGGCCTGAAGAACCTCGGTAAAGAATGTTGGCATTGTCGTCTCCCGTGTCCACCGAATCAACCATCTTGCAAGCCAGAACTTCAGTCCACCGTACTCCGAAGTAATCCGGGCTGTCAAGCGGGATGACTCTTTCCCGCCGGTCGGCTCTTTCTCTATCCCGAGGCCTATGGGGAGGAGTCGGCCGTCTTTTCCGCCGGCAGGATCCGGGCCAGGAGGGCGGTGACCACGACCGCGGCCGCCATCCGGACAACCTGAAGAACCGTGCCCTGGGCGCCGACCGCGACAAACAGCAGGACATCTTCGAACAGGGAGTGGTTCAACGACAAAAAGGTTATGGTCAGAACCATCTCACGGTGGGTCAACTTGCCGTCGCGGCTGTACTTGATAATCATTCCCGCCCCGTAGGCCAGGCCGAGACTCATGCCGACCACCAGGGGCAGGGCCGCGGCCCCGGAGAGGCCGATCAGCGAGACCGGCTTTTCGAGCCAGCGGGAAACCCTCTCGAGAACTTTGAGTTCCTCGAGAAACTGCATCGCCACCATCAGGGGAACGACAATCAGCCCGATCTGCAGAACCTGCCGGCCGGCCCCGGTAAACCCGTCGCCCATAATCTTGAGAAACAAAGCCCAATCCATGCCAGCCTCACCCGATCCAAAAAAAATTGAGCCCGGCGGCCAGCAGGACTCCGAAACCGATCCGCATCAAGATGAAAGGCCAGGCCTTGACTCCGGCCATGCGGCTGACCGCGGCTTCGAGCGGCAGGCTGTGGGAGAGCAGCAGCAAAAGGGCAAAAACCGTCATCTGGCGGCTATCAAGCCGGAGTGGGGTAACCGCTCCGATCGCTGCGTAAAGATTGATGAAATTGCCCAGGACCACGCCCATCACGGCCTCGCCGGGAAGCCCCATGACCTCCATCAGGGGACGAAACAGGCGGCCGATCCAGTGCAGCACCGGGGTCTGGTTAAGCACGGTAACAAGCAAATAGATCGGCACGATGACCAGGGCCAGGGTACCGGTGGTCTTGAATCCGCTGGCCAGACCCCGTCGAAAAATCTGGATAAACCGCACCTCGCCCTCCCGGTAAAAAAGCCTGCTTCCGTTATCACCGCCCACGGACAAAGCCGCAGACCTCATGAAGATGGTCTTGTATCATTTCCTATTTAGTGTTATCAACTTGTTTCCCGCAAGCAAACTTTTCAACCCATGAAAACAGGGTAAAACGTGCCGGAACTGCCGGAAGTCGAAACCGTGGCGGCGGCCCTGCGCCGGGCCCGGGTGGCCGGGAAAAAGATCCGCCGGGTCGTGGTTCGCTGCGAAAAACTCAGGCAGCCGCTGGTCGCGGCCGAGATGGAAAAGCTGGCCGGCCGCAAGGTCGATGCCATTCGGCGCCGGGCCAAATACCTGCTGCTGGAACTGGACAGCGGCCAGGTGCTGCTGCTGCACCTGGGGATGACCGGCACCCTGCGCCTCGATGAGCAGGACACGGCGCCGGGCCGGCATGACCACCTTGACCTGGAGTTGGACGACGGCCGGATCCTGCGGTTTCGCGACCCGCGCCGGTTCGGCCTGGCCGTGCTGCGCCGGCCGGATGAAAACGGCCGCATCGCGGAACTTGCCGCGCTGGCCCCGGAACCGTTGAGCGACGCCTTTAGCGGGGATTACCTCCACCGGATCAGCCGCGGCCGCAAAAGCCCCGTCAAGAATTTCATCATGGACCAGCGCCGGGTGGTCGGGGTCGGCAACATCTACGCCTCGGAAAGCCTTTTTCGGGCCGGCATCCGGCCGACCCTGCCGGCCGGTAAGCTGAGCCGGCCGCGCTGCCAAAGGCTGGTTGAAGCGATCAGGGATATTTTAAGCGCGGCCATCGCCGCCGGGGGCACCACGATCTCCGACTTCCACGGGGTCGACGGCAGCGAGGGCGCCTTCGTCCGCGCTCTCAAGGTCTACGGCAGGGAGGGTAAGCCCTGTCCTGAGTGCGGCCGGCCCATCCGCAAGACCGTCCTCGGCGGCCGCTCGACCTTCTACTGCCCCGGCTGCCAGCGATAAACGGCGGCCGGACGACTGGATTTTGCATAAACCGGAGTAACTATTCAGCCAAATCCGGGGTCGGGCGCGGCTTTTCTTCGCTAAGCGTTAAGATTTCTGTTTTTCCTCGCGCTCGCTTCGCCCGCACCCCAAGGGCACTTCCGTTGGGCGCATGCAAAACTCGCTACGCTCAGACAGTTGCAATGCTTATGGGCTCCCGCCCGCTGGGAAAAACGACGAAATCTTTCCGAAACCGCTCAGAAAAACCACCCCCGCCCCCTCCTGAAAGAGGGGAGATAGAATTTAGCTGAATAGTTACAAACCGGAAAACCCAAGGAGGACCAGCATGAGTCGATCATTTTGTCCCGTCAAGTCCGAAAGCGTCCTGGTCATCGTCGACTACCAGGATGCCATTCTCAAAACCTTCGCCCCCACCGTCCGCGAGCAGCTCCACCGCCAGACCGCGCTGGCCATCCGCATGGCCCAGCAGCTCAAGCTGCCGATCATCGTCTTCGAACAGTACCCCAAGGGGCTGGGAACCACCAACGAGGAGATCAAGGAGGTCCTCGGGGCCGACTACCGGCCCCGGGCCAAGCGGGTCTTCTCCGGAGCCGGGCTGATCTTTGACCGGCTGGAGGAGTTGCAGCGGCGCCAGATCCTGATTCTCGGCATCGAAACCCATATCTGCGTCATGCAGACGGCGGTCGACCTGCTCGACGCCGGCTATGCCGTCTTTCCCCTGGCTGACGCCATCGGTTCGCGCTACACCCACGACTGGCGTTCGGGGCTCGAGGTCATGACCCGGGCCGGAGCCCAGCCGCTCACCCTGCAGACGGTGCTCTACAACTATCTCAACGCCGCCGAGGGCCCCGATTTCAAGGCTATGCTGCCGTTTCTGAAAGGCTAGCCATGGATGACGCCCGGGCCCGCAAGATCAAGCAGGTGGTGGCCAACAACTTCGATCAAAGTTTCGCCGCCTACGAAGAATTCGAGGAAAAACACGGCTTTTTTGCCGACCTGACCCGGGCCCTGGCCGAATTTGCCGGTCTTGAGAAGGGGATGAAGGTTCTCGACCTGGGCTGCGGCACCGGCATTTCGAGCGCGGTCCTGGCCGGTGAATTCGGCTGCCGGGTGACCGGCATCGATCTTTCCGCCGGGATGGTCGAGGAAGGCCGGAAAAGGATACGCGACCCCCGGGTCGAACTGCTCGTCGGCGACGCCTGCCGGCCGGCCGCGGCAACCGGCAACCGGAACTTCGACGCCGCTCTCTACAACGCCTCGATTTTCATCATCCCGGAAGCCAGACAAAGCCTGCAGGCGGCCGTCGCCTGCCTGGAAGCGGGCGGCATCATCGGTTTTTCCTTCTATCCCGAACTGGTCGGGGCCGACGGACAGGAGCTGTTTGCCGAAGCCTTTACCCGCTGCGACCGGCCCCGGCCGAAAAAACAGACCATCACCGGCTATAACGAGGCCCTGGCGGGACTGGAAAGCTGCTGCGGCGCAGTCCGGGAAGGGGAGTACAGCAAACCTTTGAGCACCGCCTTCCTGGTCGATTTTTTCTCGATCCCGGCCCAGTCGGCCTCGCTGTTTCCCCGGCTCGACTACCGGGAACGAAAAACCGAGGTCAAAAAACTTTTCGCCGCCCTGGAGCCCGAGTCCGAAAGCGCCAGAATCGTCTGGCGCCTGGCCGCCGGCCGCCGGCCGCCGGCAGCCCGTTGACAAACGCCCCGAAACATAAGGAATGGCAAGAACATGAGCAGCAACGAAAAAGCGAAAGATCTGGCCGTCGTCCTGGTCGTCGGCAAGGACCGCAGCGGCATCGTCGCCCAGATCTCCGACTTTCTCTGGAAAGAGGAGATCAACATCGAGGACATCAGCCAGAAGATCATGCAGGGCATTTTCGTCATGGCGATGCTGGTCGACCTGGCCCAGGCCCGGAGCGACCTCGGCGTCCTGAGCACCAAGCTCGAAAAACTCGGTGACAAGATCGGCCTGACCATCCAGATCCAGCACCACCGGATCTTTGAAGCCATGCACAGGGTCTAGAAATGGAAACCAGCAAACCAGCCAGCAAGCCGCCCGGTCTGAAAATCGGCGAGGTCGAAATCTTCTGGCTCGACGGCGGCCGCATCCGGCTTGACGGCGGGCCGATGTTCGGGCCCGTGCCGAAGGCTCTCTGGAGTCAGAAGGTCGAGGTCGACGACCACAACTGCATCGGCATCGACAACTCGGCCATGCTCATTAAAACACCCGGCGCCAACCTTGTCATCGATTCCGGCATCGGCAACAAGATGACCCCGAAACAGCAGGAAAACTTCAAGCTCGAAAGCCCCTGGCGGCTGCCCGAAAGCCTGGCAGCCCTGGGCCTGAGCCGTAACGAGATCGACATCGTGATCCCGACCCACGCCGACTTCGACCACGCCGGCGGCCTCGTCTTTCGCAACGCTAACGGCAGGCTCGAGCTGACCTTCCCCCGGGCCCGCCATATCTTCCAGGAAAAGGAGTGGGCCGTGGTCAAAAAGCCGGACCGGCGCTCGGCCACCTCCTACTGGCCGGAGAACTTTATCGGCTTGAAGGAAGGGGAAAATCTTACCCTGGTTGACGGCGAAGCCGAAATCACCCCGGAGGTCAGAGTTTTTCTGACCGGTGGCCACACCATCGGCCACCAGGCGGTTGAAATCAGCTCCGGCGGCGCCAGCGCGGTCCATTTAGGCGACCTGCTGCCCTCGCACAACCATCTCCATCCCCTCTGGGTGATCGCCTACGACGACTATCCGATGGAGGTCATCGCCTTCAAGGAGAGCTTCCTGCCGGGCTGCGCGGAGCGGGAAAGCTGGCTCCTGTTCTACCACGACACCGAGATCCTGGCCGGCCGGGCGGCACCCGGCCGGCGGCCCGGCGAAGTGATTTTCAGCCAGACCCTGGAGCGGCCGACCCCGTATTTAACTGAATAGTTACCATTTTTTTACGCATTAATCAGGATTGAGCCATGCCCCTGAACATCTCCCTCGAAGAGATCTACGAGACCTGGCGGATGACCGAAAAGGAGCATTTCGACATCCGCGCCGTAACCCTGGGCATCAACCTGCTGCCCTGTGTCTCCGACGATTTTGACACCCTCTGCCGGCGGGTCGAAAAGAAGATCCTGGCCACGGCCCGGCAGTTCGTCAAACGGGCCGAGCAGGTCGATGCCAAGTTCGGCATTCCGATCATCAACAAGCGGCTGACCATTACCCCGGCCGCCCTGGTCCTGGCCGGGGCCCTGACCGGCAATGCCGGGGAGGACCGCCGCCGGGCGGTCGAATTCGCCCGCCTGCTCGACCGCTGCGCGGCGGCGGCCGGGGTCGATTTTCTCGGGGGCTTCGGCACCCTGGCCGAGAAGGGTATGAGCTACGCCGACCAGGTCCTGGTCGACGCCATCCCCGAGGCCCTGGGCCGGACGGAAAAGGTCTGCGGCTTCATCAGCCTGGCGAGCAGCAAGGCCGGGATCAACATGCGCGGCGTCGCCCGGATCGGCACCATCATTCACGAACTCGCCCACGGCAGCGAAAATGCCATCGGGGCCGCCAAGTTCGTGGTTTTCGCCAACGCCGTCAGCGACAACCCTTTCATGGCCGGCGGCTTTCACGGCGTCCAGGAGGCCGACAACGTCCTCAACCTCGGAATTTCCGGCCCCGGGGTCGTGCGCCGCGTGGTCGAGGCCGCGCCCCGCGACCTGGCCCTCGATGAAATCGCCGAGATCATCAAGAAAACCGCCTTCAAGATCACCCGGGCCGGGGAACTCATCGGCCGCGAACTGGCCCGCAGTCTCGGAGTCCGCTTCGGCTCGCTCGATCTCTCGCTGGCCCCGACCACGGCGGTCGGCGATTCGGTGGGCCGGATTCTCGAGGCCATGGGCCTGGAAAAGGTCGGCACCCACGGATCGACCGCGGCCTTAGCCCTGCTCACCGACGCCGTCAAAAAGGGCGGGCTGATGGCCTCGGGCCATGTCGGCGGACTTTCCGGGGCTTTTATTCCGGTCAGCGAGGATGTCGGGCTCTCGGAGGCGGTGCGCAGCGGCGCTCTGACCATCGACAAGCTCGAGGCCATGACCACGGTCTGCTCGGTCGGCCTCGACATGATCCCGGTCCCCGGCGACACCAAGACGACAACCCTGGCCGCGATCATCGCCGACGAGCTCGCCATCGGCGTCATGAACAACAAGACCACGGCCGTTCGCCTGATCCCGGTGCCGGGCAAAAAGGCCGGCGAGATGGTCTCCTGGGGAGGACTCCTGGGCGAAGCCTGGATCCTGCCCCTGCACGACGAAAACAGCGACTATTTCATCTGGAGAAAGGGGCGGATACCGGCCCCGGTGACCAGTTTCAGAAACTGATTTTCAAAAGAGGGGAAAAGAGGGAAAAAATGAACGACATCAACCACATCTCTGACAAGCTGCAATACCTGCTCGACGACTTCAAACTCGAGGAGTGCTGGCGGATGTTCCGCATCATGGCGGAATTCGTCGAAGGTTTCGAAGGGCTGGCCGACATCAGCCCGGCGGTCTCAATCTTCGGCTCGGCCCGGACCGGAGCCGACGACCCCTATTACGAACAGGCCCGAACCCTGGGGCGGCTGCTGGCGGAAAACCGGATCACCGTGATCACCGGGGGAGGACCCGGAATCATGGAGGCGGCCAACCGCGGAGCCCTGGAGGCCGGGGGGGAATCGGTGGGACTCAACATCACCCTGCCGATGGAACAGAAACCCAATCCCTATGTCAGCCGCCCGATCTCCTTCAAATATTTTTTCGTCCGCAAGGTCATGCTGATCAAGTATTCCCGGGCCTTCGTCGTCTTCCCCGGCGGCTTCGGCACGCTGGATGAAACCTTCGAGGCCCTGACCCTGATCCAGACTCACAAGATCAAGCCTTTTCCCATCATTCTCTGCGGCTCCTCCTTCTGGAACAAGCTGACCGAATGGTTCAGGGAAAACCTGCTCGAAAGGGGCCTGATCTCGGACCAGGACCTCGATCTTTTCCAGGTCTGCGACAACATCGAGGATGTCGTGCGGATCGTCAATCGCTGCGTGGCCCTGAGCACGATCTGAGGATAATCTTGTGCTCCATCAGGGAGACCTGGTCGAGTTCGCCCTCGACCAGCTTCTGTTCGCCGAAAATATTTTCGAGCAGAACCCTGCCGGCCTCCGGTTTGCAGATGAAGACCCCCTCCATGACCAGGGATTCCCGGCCGTCCCGCAAGAGATAAACGTTGGCTTCACACATCTTCGCCAGGCTCCCGGCCGAGCAGAGGCACCAGCTGGTCGATGAGAACCGGCAGGTGATCCTTCCGGACTCCGACCACCTCGACATTTTCCTGGGCCAGGGGAAGCAGAAGCTTGCGCCCGGATGCCGCCGCAACAGCCGCCGCGGCGGCCGGGGTCATCTCTCCCATCATGGATTGGGCCATGACTATCGAAATCGTCCCGATGATGCAGTCGGCCCGCTCGACCGAACGGATAATGGCGTTCTCCCCGGTCGCCCCCCGGTTGGCCCGGGCTTTCATCATCGCCGCCGTGGCGATGGCGTTGGTACCCAGGGCCCAGATTTCGATGCGCTCACCGAACTCATCCCTGAGACGGCGGATAATCGCGCTGCCGATCCCGCCCCCCTGCCCGTCAATTACTGCAATTCGCATACTGGTAACCATATTGATCCGCTCAAATTATGTTCTTTGCCAGCCCGGACAGATTCTATTGCAGCTTCCCGGGTTTCGCAAGAAATAATTTTTTTCACCATTTTGCCCCTTGACAACTGGCTTTTCCGTGCTATCTTTAGATGGAGTAAAACCATAAAATTTTAGTGGGTTTTTCAGAAAGACTCAGGGCGGGGGTAAAAAAACTGTCGCCGATTTTAATGCAAGTTGATTTTCAAGGATCTTTCCGATGAGTGACAAATGTACCGAAGGAGGCACCTGCAGCAGCTGCGGCAGTGCCGACAGCTGCTCGGCCGAAGAGAAACAGAAACGCGAAGCCGAGGTCTTGAACGCCCGCCTGGCGCAGATTAAGCACCGTATCGCGGTAATGAGCGGCAAAGGCGGGGTCGGCAAGAGCACGGTGGCCGTCAGCCTCGCCGTCAGCCTCGCCCGCAGGGGCTGCCGGGTCGGCCTGCTGGATGCCGACATCCACGGCCCGAACCTGCCGAAAATGCTGGGACTTGACAACAAACGTCTCCAGGCTGGAGAAGACGGCATCATTCCGCAACCGGTGATGGAGAATCTCAGCGTGGTTTCGATGGCTTTTCTGCTGGAAAATCCCGATAACCCGGTGGTCTGGCGGGGCCCCCTGAAACACACGGTGATCCGCCAGTTCGTCGCCGATGTCCAGTGGGGCGAACTTGACTACCTGATTATCGACCTGCCCCCGGGAACCGGGGACGAACCCCTGAGCGTGGCCCAGGTGATCAAGCCGATGGACGGCAGCGTGATTGTCACGACGCCCCAGGATGTCGCCCTGCTCGACTCCCGCAAATCGGTGGTCTTCAGTCAGCAGATCGAGGTTCCAGTGCTCGGCGTAATCGAAAACATGAGCGGTTTCTCCTGCCCCCACTGCGGCCATGAGATCGATCTTTTCAAGCAGGGCGGCGGCCGGAAGGCGGCCGAGGAACTCAAGGTCCCCTTCCTGGGCGCCGTGCCTCTCGACCCCCAGCTCGTGGTCTCGGGGGATTCCGGCCAGCCTTTCGTCGCGGCCTTCCCCGAGACGGCCACGGCCAGGGCTTTCAGCGAGATCGTGGAGAAGCTCGAACAGTCCCTGCAATCATGATTGACTTGGTTTGGAAAACGGCATATAATTGAAATCTTTGCCAGGCCGTCCCGGAAGCAACCTGAGAAGCAACCTGAAAGCACAAGGAGCCGTTTCATGGAAACCCTGCAATGCATAGCCGAACGCCGCAGCATCCGCCGGTTTACCGACGCCGAGGTCAGCAACGAGCAGCTCAAGCAGCTCATGGAAGCGGCCCGCCTGGCTCCCTCCTGGGCCAACACCCAGTGCTGGGAGTTCATTGTCGTCCGCGACCCCGCGATCAAGGAAAAGCTGGCAGCCACGATGCCCGAAGGCAACCCGGCCCGCAAGGCCGCGATCAACGCCCCGGTTCTGCTGGTGGCCTGCGGCCGGCTTGAGAAATCGGGCTTCTACAAGGGGCAGCCGGCAACCAGCAAGGGTGACAACTGGTATCTCTACGATGTCGGCCTGGCCACCCAGAACATCTCGCTGGCGGCCCACGCCCTCGGCCTGGGCTCGGTAATCCTGGGCCTGTTCGACGCCGACCGGGCCGGGGAAATCCTGGACCTGCCCGAAAAGGTCAAGGTCGTAACCATGATGCCGATCGGGGTGCCGGCCAAAACCGGCAAGATGCCGCCCCGCAAGCCTTTGTGTGAGTTTGTTTTCAAAGATCGCTACGAAAAGGCCTGGGTCAGCGGCGACGAGAAGAATCTCTGTTTCGTTGAAGAGTAGCAAGCCCGTCGGAAAGCTCCGTTTCTCTGAAGACAGGGGAGACGGGGCTTTTTCCGGGAAAAAAAGTTAGTCAAACATAAGAACATCAGGAGGAACAAACAATGAAGAAAATTGCATTAGCGGCCGATGACAAGCTCGGCCTGGATGGCCAGATGAGCATGCACTTCGGCCGCTGCCCGGCCTACGTGGTCGCCGAGGTCGAAGACGGCAAGGTGCTCGCCAGCGAGGTGGTTGACAACCCCTATTTCCAGCAGCACACCCCGGGCCAGGTACCCAAGTTCGTCAATTCCCTGGGGGTTGACGCCATCATTGCCGGGGGCATGGGCCCCAAGGCCATCGACATGTTCAACGGCTTCGGCATCGAAGTGGTCACCGGGGTCGGGGGCCGGATCGGTAACGTCCTGGAAGCCTTTCTCAAAGGTGAAATTTCGGGGGCCGCGGGCTGCTCCCACGACCATGACCACGCCCATGACTGCGGAGGCCATTAAAATGAAAATTGCCATCAGTGCAACCCGGCCGGGAGCAGAGGCCACCCTGGAGATGCGTTTCGGCCGCTGCCCTTTTTTTGCCGTCTACGACAGTGAGACGAAACAGTTTGAATGGTACGAGAACGAAGGCATCAAGGCCGCTTCCGGGGCTGGCACCGGGGCCGCCCAGGCCCTGCTCGACCGCGGAGTGGAAGCGGTGGTCAGCGGGCAGTTCGGCCCCAAGGCGGTGCAGGTTCTGGAAGCCGGCGGGATCAAGATGTTTCTCGCCCCGGCCGACCTGCCGCTGAGCCAGGTAATCGACAAATGGCAGGCGGGTGAGCTGCAGGAATACCGGATCAAACGCTTCTGAGATCGGTCCCACTCGCAAACCGGCAACCCGGGACCCTGCAAACAAAAAACCAGGAGACCCATCGCCGGCACAGCATGGCGACACGCCGGCTGACGACTGACAACCGCCGCGGAAAACCGCGGTTTGAAGCCGGCAACGAAACAACATAGCTTGTAACTATTCAACCAAATCCGGGTCGGGCGCGGCTTTTCTTCGCTAAGCGTTAAGATTTCTGTTTTTCCTCGCGCTCGCTTCGCCCGCACCCCAAGGGCACTTCCGTTGGGCGCATGCAAAACTCGCTACGCTCAGACAGTTGCAATGCTTATGGGCTCCCGCTCGCTGGGAAAAACAACGAAATCTTTCCGAAACCGCTCAGAAAAACCACCCCCGCCCCTCTCCCTCTCTGAAGGAGGTAAGATAAAATTTAGCGGAATAGTTACTTCCTGTTTAAATTGGTTTTGGGGTGAGGCACTGTTTGACGGAGAACCGCGCCTTATAGCAAGCCGCCGTCCAAAAGGACAGTTAAATTTTTTTTATCTTGACGTCGTGGAGACGGCCCTGCCGGGGGGCGGACGGAAGGCGGACGAGGGGAAGAGAAAGACCGGGCTTTTCCCGGGCCGGAGCGGTACCGGCTGACCCTAG
This sequence comes from Pseudomonadota bacterium, assembly GCA_015486445.1. Classification (GTDB taxonomy): domain Bacteria; phylum Desulfobacterota; class Anaeroferrophillalia; order Anaeroferrophillales; family Tharpellaceae; genus JAADEO01. The sequence continues at coordinate 12,194 of WFRT01000082.1, forward strand.
ACGGCCCGCCCGGTCCGGCCGGGGAGAAAAGTGGGCTCGGCCGGAAGATTCCGGCCGGCCCGGTTAAGCCGGAAAACCTGTTTCCTGGTCTACCGGCCCGGAAAGCGGCTCTTGAGGGGAAAGAAACCGGGGTGCCGGAGGGGTGGGAAAACCTCCCGCAAGGTGCTAGAGTCTGCCGGTTTCATCCAGAAACTGGATCACTCTCAGCGATTCGGCCACCCCGGTGGTTCCGCGCATGCTGATTACGACCTCGATGGTTTCCAGAAGTTCCTCCCGGGTCGCGCCCTGTTCCAGAGCCATCTCGGTATGAAACAGGACGCAGTTCCGGCAGCCGGTGCCAAGGGCTAAGGAGAGGGCCATCAGGTGTTTGGCCCTGGCGCTCACCGCCCCGTC
>WFRT01000083.1 GCA_015486445.1 Pseudomonadota bacterium
TGACGCCGGAGACCGCATCGATCATCAGGATGACGATGCGGGCAAAATCGATGGCCCGCAGGGTGGCGACATTGCTGAGGCTCTCGACTTCCTCCCGGACCCGGCTGCGGCGCCGGAGGCCGGCGGTATCGAGAAAAAGAAATTTTCTCCCTCCATGTTCCAACTCCACCTCAACGGCATCGACCGTGGTTCCGGGGCGGGAACTGGTGGTCAGCCGGTCACGCCCCAGGAGACGGTTTAAGAGGGAGGATTTGCCGACATTGGGCTTGCCGACAACCGAAACCCGGATGGGTTCTTTCCCCGGGGTCTCCTCTTCGGACCCGGCCGCCGCGGAGTCGGAAGCCGGGGGCAGCAGGCGGACCAGGGCTTCCTGCAACCCGCCGATCCCCTCCCCGTGCGCGGCCGAAACCTGGAAAAACTCTTCCATGCCCAGAGCGTAGAAATCGACACAGGCTTCGCGGACCCGGGGCGACTCGCACTTGTTGACCACCCAGAGGATGGGTTTGCCGCTGCGCCGCAGGTAGCGGGCCAGTTCCTCGTCTTCGCCATTGACCCCGGACTGACCGTCAAGCAGGAAAATTATGATGTCGGCCTCGTCGACCGCGGCCCGGGTCTGGCGGCCGACATCGGCCTGGAAACCCGCCTCGTCGCGGAACACCAGCCCCCCGGTATCGACCAGCAGGCAGTGGCGGCCGGCAATTTCGAGATCGGCAAAAAGCCGGTCCCGGGTCACTCCCGGAGTGTCGGCGACAATCGCCCGGCGCTCCCGCAACAGGCGGTTGAAAAGGGTCGACTTGCCGACATTGGGACGACCGACGATAACCACGCATTTTTTCATTTCCAAAAACCGGTCCAGGCAGAGTTTCAAACTTCTCCCGCCCTCTAGTATGATTTGTTATTTTTTGCAAGCCCGGTCATCAACCGCCGGCCCCCGGGCAAGGGCTTGCGAAAGCTGAAAATTAAAGAGTTTTTACTTGCCAATCAGACCTTTTCATGGTAGGCATAAACCCTGTCTCAGCCGCCCGCAACCTTAACTCCGCCGGGTGGCTTTTTTGTAACCCCAACCGGCATCCGGCGGTTGCATCCGCCTCGAGAATCAATAACGCTTATGAAAAAAAACCAGGACATGAAACCGTTTTATAAAAACCTGGCCCTGTGGCTCGTGATCTGCCTGATCATGATCATGGTCTTTAACGTCTTCAACAACCCGGCCACGAGCAAGAATGAAGTCAGCTTCAGCGACTTCCTCGAAATGGTTGATTCCGGGCAGCTCAGCGAAGTGACGATTCAGGGACAGAACATTACCGGCAAAGCCGGCACCAACACCTTCAAAACCTACGCCCCCGAGGACCCGACCCTGGTCGAAACCCTGCGCAAAAAGGGCATCCGCATCTCGGCCAAGCCCGAAGACCAATCACCCCTGTGGCAGTCGATCCTGATCTCCTGGTTTCCGATGCTGCTCCTGATCGGGGTCTGGATCTTCTTCATGCGGCAGATGCAGGGCGGGGGCGGCAAGGCGATGTCGTTCGGCAAATCCCGGGCCAAGCTCTTGAACGAAGAGCAGAAAAAGGTCACCTTCAAGGACGTCGCCGGGGTCGAAGAGGCCAAGGAGGAACTCGAGGAGATTATCAACTTCCTCAAGGAACCCAAGAGATTCACCCGCCTGGGCGGCAAGATTCCCAAGGGGGTGCTCCTGGTCGGGTCGCCCGGCACCGGCAAGACCCTGCTCGCCAAGGCGATCGCCGGCGAAGCCGACGTGCCCTTTTTCAGCATCAGCGGTTCCGATTTCGTCGAGATGTTCGTCGGGGTCGGGGCCTCGCGGGTCCGCGACCTTTTCATCCAGGGCAAGAAAAACGCCCCCTGCCTGATCTTCATCGACGAAATTGACGCCGTCGGCCGCCATCGCGGCGCCGGTCTCGGCGGCGGCCACGACGAGCGGGAACAGACCTTAAACCAGCTCCTGGTCGAAATGGACGGCTTCGAATCCAACGACGGGGTCATTCTCATCGCCGCCACCAACCGGCCCGACGTCCTCGACCCGGCCCTGCTGCGGCCCGGCCGCTTCGACCGCCAGGTCGTGGTTCCCAATCCCGATGTCAAGGGGCGCGCGGGCATTCTCAGGGTGCACGCCCGCAAGGTGCCGCTGGCCAAGGACGTCGACCTCAAGATCGTGGCTCGCGGCACCCCCGGCTTTACCGGGGCCGACCTCGCCAACCTGATCAACGAAGCCGCCCTGCTGGCGGCCCGGGCCGACAAGAAAGAGGTCGAGATGGCCGATCTCGAGGAAGCCAAGGACAAGGTCATGATGGGGGCCGAGCGGCGCAGCCTGGTCATCAGCCAGGATGAAAAGGTCAACACCGCCTACCACGAGGCCGGCCATGCCCTGGTCGCCCGGATGCTGCCCGGAACCGACCCGATCCACAAGGTGACGATCATTCCCCGGGGCCGGGCCCTGGGCCTGACCCAGCAGCTGCCGATCGACGAACGGCACACCTACAACAAGGATTACCTGATCAACAACATTATCGTCCTGATGGGCGGACGGGTGGCGGAGGAGATCGCCCTCGACCACCTGACCACCGGGGCCGGCAACGATATCGAACGGGCCACCAACCTGGCCCGCAAAATGGTCTGCGAATGGGGCATGGGCAAGATCGGCCCGGTCTGTTTCGGCAAAAAAGAGGAACATATATTTCTCGGCCGGGAGA
>WFRT01000084.1 GCA_015486445.1 Pseudomonadota bacterium
CGTGGTTTACCGAAGCCAACCGGTTCATGAAATACAACCGTGAGACCGGCAATATGGACCTGGTCAATCCCGACGGCCTCTACCTGGTCGATGGTGAAATCGACTACGCCCACCCGATGCAGGCCAACGGCCTGAGATTCATCGGGGCCGAGGCCAGAGAGGTGCTCGAACTGAGCCACCACCATGCCGAAGAGTTGTTCTCGCTGGCCGCCGAAGGCACCACTACCGGAGGCCAGATCCCGGGGATCGATCCCACCCTGCTGGACCCGGAAGAACTCGCGACCGAATACTCCCGGCAGGTGGTCAACGGCCCCTGGGGCGACAAGATGTATTTCTTCCTTCCCAGGGAGATCAAGGATCACCTGACGGCCTGCGGCTTCCTGGTCGGCACCGGCGAAAGCGTCTATCTCTCGGGCCGCGGGTTTGTTACCGCCCGCCCGGTCTCCTTTGAATTCGAAAGCGAGGGTGAAAAACAGGCCAGCATCATCCGCCTGCCCTACACCGGGGTCGAACCCGAAATCTGGCGGCTGGGTGAAGGCAGCGTCTACTACGCCTTTGATCACGAGGCCGAAGTGGTCGGCTATCAGGGCGCCTACGTCCTCGTCAAGGTCAGTGAACCCGGCGAATATATCGCGGTCGAACCCGGCGCCGGCGGCGGCAACGAACTGATGTACGATCTCTGGGGGGCGTTCCTCAACTGACCGCCAACTAACCAGCAAACGGACCAGATGAAAAGGTCTGCAAAGCGCTAAAACAAAAAGGGCCGTCTCTTTATCGAGACGGCCCTTTTTAATGCCAAAAACAGAGAAAGCTGTGAACTTTTTTGGGGGTAGGTAAAAAGTCCTCTTTGGTTACATGGTTCGTGGTTACCGCAGCCCGGCATGAATCGATAGCCAGCCTGTGCCGGCAAAGCACCCGGCCGGCGAAAAGCTCTGCGCTCAAACCCTGGCAATCACGCAGCTCTGCACCCAAACCTGTGATTTTGGTCGGCTGTATCCAAGCCGGAACAAACGTTATCGACTTAAACGGCCGGCAAAAAGCCGCCGCGTCCCTGCCGCCACGCCCGCCCGGCCGGCAGTTCGGCGCAAAGCAATTAATTTCACAGTCCTTTTTTGCGGCCTTGAGCGTGGTTCAGGCAGCCATCAATCCAGCTGCCGCCGAATAAAGGCCGGGATGTCACTGACATCGGTACCGGCGTCAAATTCTCCCTCGGAGGAGCCCACCACCTTCTTCATCATCTGGGGCAGTTCCTGGATATCATCCATAATCTGCTCTTTGAAAACCTGTTCCTTGTAACTGCCGGTGCGATCGATATCAACGGCCTCGTAACGCGGGGCGACGCGCTCGGTTTCGGCCTGCCGGGCCTGGTAAGCCGGACGATCATAGTTGTCCCGCTGGTAAGAAGTACCGATCGGGTAACGGCCGCCGAGCCCCAGTCCCGGGCCCTTGACCGCGGTGACCGTGCGCTGGACCGTATCGAATCCGGTGGCAATTACCGTTACCCTGAGATTTTCACCCAGAGAATCATCCAGCACCACCCCCCAGATCACCTCGGCATCTTCGTGCGCCTCTTCCTGGATCATGGTGGCGGCGGCATTGATTTCATGCAGGGTAACCTCGGTCGCCGCGGCGATATTGATAATGACGCCCCGGGCTCCCTGAATACTCAGATCTTCAAGCAGAGGGGAGGCGATCGCCCGCTGGGCCGCTTCCACGGCCCGGTTTTCGCCATTCGCCATGCCGGTTCCCATCAAGGCCATGCCGGTATTGCCCATAACCGTCTTGACATCCTGGAAATCGAGGTTGATCTGGCCGTGAACATTGATCAAATCGGAGATGCTGCGCACCGCCTGCAGCAGGATATCGTCCGCCATGCGAAAGGCTTCGACCACCGTGGTATCCTTGCACACCGTGTTGAGCAGGCGCTGGTTGGGAATGGTAATCAGGGCGTCAACACTTTCCCGGAGCTTGTCCAGTCCCGCTTCCGCCACCCGCATCTTTTTGCGGCCTTCGAAGCTGAAGGGTTTGGTGACCACCCCAATCACGAGGGCGCCGGCCTCCTTGGCCAGTTGGGCGATCACCGGGGCCCCGCCGGTGCCGGTGCCGCCGCCCATGCCGGCGGTCACGAAAACCATGTCGGCCCCGGCCACCAGTTCCGAAATCCGGTCGGCATCTTCCATCGCCGCGGTCCGCCCGACCTCGGGATTGGCTCCGGCCCCGAGCCCCTTGGTCATCCGGGCGCCAAGCTGGATGCGATAGGTGGCCTGGGAGGCATTGAGATCCTGGGCATCGGTGTTGGCAACAATGAAGTCGACCCCCTCGAGACCGGATACAATCATGTTGTCAACGGCATTGCCGCCGCCGCCGCCAACCCCGATAACTTTGATATCCGCCGCCAAGCTTCCACATTCCTCGAATTCAAACGTCATATCTTTCCCCCTTCTCTGTTTTCTGGTTAACCATCTTCAACTCACCCCAAAAATAAACCCAAAAATATAATTGAAACCTAGAAAAAATCCTTCAGCCAATCACCAAAGCGACTGAACAGGTCGCTCCCGCCCAGCCGGGGTCGACCGCTGCGCCGCCGGGCCGGATTCCGGCTGTCGTCGGCGGCAAACTGAAGCAGTCCCACGGCGGCCGCATAGCAGGGATCGGCCACCACTTCGAAACCGCTGCCCCGACTCTGGGGAAGTCCGATCTTGGCCTGGAGCTCGAAAACCTTCTCGGCCAGTTCTTCGGCCCCCTGGAGCCGGGCCGTGCCCCCGGTGATAACCACCCCGGATGCAACCTGGTCGTAAACCCCCGATTTGTGCAACTCCCGGTTGGCAAGCTCGAAAATCTCTTCCAGCCGGGGTTCGATAATCTCGCCCAGAATCTGGCGTGAGAGCCGGCGCGGGGGCCGGCCGCCGACACTCGGCACCTCGATAATCTCATCGAGATCGAGTGTCTGCATGGTCGTACAGCCATACTGGCGCTTGATCTTTTCCGCCGCCTCGCGCGGGGTCCGCAGGCCGATGGCGATGTCATTGGTAACCTGGTCACCGCCCAGCGGCAGGCACGAGGTATAGACGATATTGCCCTCGGTATAGACCGCGATATCGGTGGTGCCGCCGCCGATATCCACCAGTACCACCCCGAGTTCGCGCTCTTCGGAGGTCAGCACGGCCCGGCTCGAGGCCAATTGCTGGAGCATCACCTCGCGGACATCCAACCCGGCCCGATTACAGCAACGGTAGACATTCTGAAGGGAGGCTGCTGCCACCGTGATGATGTGGACATCGACCTCGAGCCTGACCCCGGACATCCCGACCGGATCCACCACCCCCTCCTGGTCGTCAAGAAAGAACTGGCGGGGAATCGTGGCAATGACCTCGCGGTCCATCGGGATGGCAACCGCCCGGGCGGCGTCCAGCACCTGCTCGACATCCCGCTCACTGACCTCGCGATCCCGCACCCCGATAATACCGTGGCTGTTCATGCCCTGGATATGGCTGCCGGCAATCCCGGTCTGCACCAGCTTCAGTTTCTGGCCGCACATGGCTTCCGCCTCTTCCACGGCCTGGCGGATCGAGTCCACGGTGCTGTCGAGATTCACTACCACGCCCTTGCGCAGACCGGTCGCGGGAGCCGTTCCGAAACCGACGATCTCCAGGTCATCCTCACCTCGCAAACCAACCAGAACACAGGTCTTGGTCGTCCCCAGGTCAAGCCCGACTACAAGCTGCTCATTCTTGGCCATTTTCCTCCGCCCCTGCAAAGCCGGAAAACCTATGGTCGCAAACCCACCACGACCATGTCCTTGCCGGCACAATCAAAATATTTTACCGCCGGCGCCCGCTCTCCCAGGAAATCAAGGACCCGGCGCCAATGGTCCAGGCGGCGGGGAAAATCCCGGCGCCCGAGCTGCAGCTCCCAGACCCTGGGAGCCGTAAAGATGGTCAACCCGCAAACCTCGTCGAGACCGATCTGGGCAACCTTTTCCGGCCAGCCCCGTTTTTCCCAGAGACCCAGAACCCCGGCGGCCTGGTGCAGCAGCTGCCGCCAAACCCGGGGGCGTTTCCGCCACTGCTCCGGGGTCACCCCGTTGATCAGGGGATAATCGAGGCTCTCGTTTTCCGGCACCGGGGCCAATACCGCACCCTGTTCATCGACCAGGTAGAGGCGGTCCAGGTAAAACAACGCCACCGGGCGGTGTTCCCGGACCCGGATTTCGAGCCGATCGGGCCAGCGCCGGCGGACCCGGACTTCCCGGACAAAGGGCAGGGCCCCGACCGCGGCCCGGATTTTTTCCGGATCCGCTGAGAAGATCAACTGACGGGGGGCAAAGCCCAGGGCCTTGATGATCTCCTCGCGCGAGGTCCGCAGATTGCCCCTGACAACGATCTCCTTGATCAGAAACACGCCTCTCCCCTTCAGCCACTCACTTGCCGTCTTAGACATCGTCGGCCACCAGAGCCCCAGGGCCGTAACCACCAGTACCAGCAGCAGACCCGGGACCAGCTTCCGCAGAAGGCGGCGGTTGAATTCCCGCGGCTGTTGTTTTTTCCGGGCCTGACGCAGGTCCCGGGGATCATTTCCTATCGGCCGGCGCCGGCGTTTTTTTTCAGTCCGTCGCCAGATCAAGGCCGGCACCTTCAAGAATCTGCTCCACCAGGGCCGGAAAAGCGATCCCCGCAGCGGCCGCGGCCTGCGGCAGCAGGCTGGTTTCGGTCATTCCCGGCACCGTGTTGATCTCTATCACGTAGGGATTTAATTGATCATCGAGACGAAAATCGACCCGCACCGCCCCCCGGGTGCAATGCAGCGCCCGGACGCTGGCACAGGCCAACTCCCCGATATTTTCCGCCACGCCCTCCGGCAGCGGCGCCGGAACCAGATACCGGGTAAAGCCCTTGGTATACTTGGCCTGGTAGTCATAAATCCCGCTTTTCGGGCAAATCTCGATCACCGGCAGGGGCTCTCCGGCCAGCACCGCCGCGGTCAGTTCACGCCCGGCAATAAAGCTTTCAACCATCACCCGCGGACTGTAGCGCCGGGCCGCGGCCAGGGCGCCAGGAAGCTCTTCAGCCCGCTTGACAACACTCATGCCCAGGCTTGAGCCTTCGGCGATCGGCTTGACCACCACGGGGAAACCGCCCGGCGGCACCAGGACCCGGCCACAACCCGGCTCCGGCACGGTAAACTCGGGAGTCGGCAGTCCCGCGGCAAGCAACAGCTTTTTGCTCATGACCTTGTCCATTGCCAGGCTGCTGCCCATGACCCCGGGCCCGGTATAGGGAATCTGCAGATATTCGAGTATCCCCTGGATGGTGCCGTCTTCACCGTAAGCGCCATGCAGGGCGATAAAAACCCGTTCGATGCCGCTGCGGTTCAGGGTCCCGGCAATCTGCCGGTCGACATCCAGCATCTCGACTTCGTAGCCCAGGCTCTCCAGGGCCTCGCCCACCGCCCGGCCGCTTTTCAGAGAGACTTCACGCTCGGCTGAAAGCCCACCGTAAAGAACCCCGATCTTCATTCCCGACCTCAACATTTTTCTCTCCCCGGCAAACCAGACAACCTTCAGGAAAAAATTCTGACCTCAGGTTCCAAGAGCACCCCGCTCTGTTCCTTAACCCGCCTGCGCATGCGTTCGATCAGGGTCATGACCTCACCGGACCGGGCCCCGGGTTCGGCGACAATCACATTGGCGTGGGCCTTGGAAACATAGGCCTTACCCTGGCGCATCGCTTTGCAGCCCGCCGCTTCGAGCAGGCGGCCGGCATGGTCCCCGGGCGGGTTTTTGAACACCGACCCGGCATGACGCCCGGAAGGCAGACGCCGGCGCAGGGTCGTGATTTCAGCCACGGTTTCCTGCAACTCCAGGGGCGACCGGCGTTCAAACAGGAGATAGGC
>WFRT01000085.1 GCA_015486445.1 Pseudomonadota bacterium
ACATCAGGCCAATGTCCAGGAACAGTACCTGAACCGGCTGCGCCGGGAGAAGCGCAGGGTCAGCATCGAGTTGCTTTCCGGTACCTGCCGGGAGGGGCGAATCACCAGCTTTGACACCCACTGCCTGGTGCTCAATGATGATTTTACCAGCCACCTGATCTACAAGCATGCGATTGCCATGATTTCTCCCACCGATCAGGACGGCCCGGCAATGCGGGATTTCGGTGAGGAGAAGCGCTGACCGGACCGGGTGAAATCTCGCTGTTGCAATGAGGTTCAGCCCGGCCGGGGCCGATTTTCGCCATGGACTACTCAGGGCAGGTTGAAAGCTTTCTCGATCATCTTTTTCTGGAACGCGGCCTGGCCGCGCACACGATTGCGGCCTACCGGACCGATCTCAATCATTTCGGGCAATTTCTTGACCGCCTGGGCCGGGTTTCATCGCCCGAGGAGCTGACCCGGGAAGAGGTCAGCCTCTATATCCAAAACCTCAAGCAGGCCTATGCCCGGCGTACGATCCGCCGGCGGTTTTCGGCCTTGAACAGTTTCTTTCGTTTTCTCCTGGCCCGGGGCCGGGCCAACCGCAACCCGCTTGAAGGTTTTGAACTGCCGCGGCTTGACCGCAGCCTGCCCGGAGTCCTGAGTATCGACGAGATCCGGGCCCTGCTGGCCGCCCCGGATCCTGAGACCGTGCTCGGCGAGCGCGACCGGGTGATGCTCGAAGTACTTTACGGGGCCGGGCTCCGGGTCAGCGAACTGGTGGGGCTGGAACTGCAGCAGATAAACTTCAATCTAGGGATTGTCAACGTGCTTGGCAAGGGCGACAAAGAACGAATCGTACCCCTGCCCCTGCCGATTGTCGCCCATCTTCGTGAATATATCGGCCGGGGCCGGAAAAAGCTGCTCAAAGGGCGGCTTTCCAACCACCTTTTTCTCAACCGCTCGGGCCGGCCCCTGAGCCGCGAGGGCTTCTGGAAGAACATCCGCCGCTACGCCTTCCGGGCCGGGATCAAGCAGGATGTCTATCCCCATCTCCTGCGCCACTCCTTCGCCACCCACCTGCTGTCCGGTGGGGCGGACTTGCGGGTTGTTCAGACCCTGTTGGGGCATTCCGACCTGGCCACGACCCAGATCTACACCCGGGTCGATGCCGAACGCCTGCGGGAAGTCTATCGCCGCTATCACCCCCGGGAACGGAAGTGACAGGCCATGAGCACCATAATCACCTCCCATATCAATACCGATTTCGACGGTCTCGCGGCGATGCTCGCGGCCCGGCGCCTTCACCCCGAGGCCGAACTGGTGCTGCCCGGCAGCCCGGAACGCAGCCTGCACGAGTTTTTTCTCAATTCCTGCGGTTATGTCTATCCTTTCAAGAGCCTTAAGGATGTCGACCTGGACGCGATTACCCGGCTGATTGTCGTCGACACCCGGCAACGCAGCCGGATTGGTGACTTTGCCGAAATCGCGGCCCGGCCCGGGGTCGAGGTCATCGTCTACGATCACCACCCGGCCTCGGCCGACGATTTGACGGACGTTACCCGGGCCGAGGTCGCCGAGGTCGGGGCCGTGGTTACCCTGATGGTTGAAAAACTCAGGGAAAAGGGGATTGCGCTGCCGCCGGACGAGGCCACGATAATGCTGGTTGGCCTCTACGAGGACACCGGGTCGCTGACCTTCAAGGGCACTACCGGCCGGGATTTCACGGCCGCGGCCTGGCTGGTTGAACAGGGCGGAGAACTGGAGACCGTGGCCGGGGTCATCAACAGCACGCTCGATAGGGAGCAGGTCGCCCTGCTCAACGACCTGCTCTCTTCCCGGAACGAGCTCCGCATCCGGGGGCACAGGGTGATCCTGGTCGAAGCCAGCCGGGACCACTATGTTTCCGATGTCGCCATGGTTGTGCACCGGCTCAAGGATATCGAACGCTGTGAGATCGTGATCGCCCTGCTGCGGCTAGATGACAAGGTTTACCTGATCGGTCGCAGCCACTCCCCGGCCCTGGACATGGGAGCCCTGCTGGCCCACTTCGGCGGCGGCGGCCACCACTACGCGGCCGCCGCCGTAAGCCGGGATTTGACTTTGATCCAGTGCCGGGAAAAGCTCATCGAACGGCTCAGGCAGGAGATTGTTCCCCGGTGGACGGCAACCGACCTGATGACCGCGCCGGTGCTGACCATCACCCCGGAAACGACGCTGTCGGAGGCGGCCGGCATCCTGACCCGCTACAACATCAATGTTCTGCCGGTGGTTGACGACCGGCAGGCGATCAAGGGCCTGATTACCCGCCAGGTGGTCGAAAAAGCCCTTTACCACGGGCTTCGTGAACTCGCGGTCAGCGAATACATGAGCACCGAGTTCGAACCGGTTTCCCCGGATACCGATCTCGATCGGATAAACGAGCTGATTGTCGAGCGCAACCAGCGTTTCCTGCCGGTGATCGATGACCGGAGCCGGGTGCTCGGGGCGATTACCCGCAAGGATCTCCTGCGGGCGCTCTATGACCAGGAAGGCGTCATGAAGGAGGGGGTGCTGCCGGCCGAAGGGATGCGGCGAGTCCGGCGCAAAAGTATCAAGGGGCTGTTGTCGGAGAGTTTTCCTGAACGTCTGCTGGTGATATTCAGGAATCTCGGCGAGCTCGCCGATGAGATGAACTGCGGCATCTTCCTGGTCGGCGGGGTGGTCAGGGACCTGCTGCTCCGGCGCCCCAATCTCGATGTCGATATCGTCGTCGAAGGCGACGGCATCGCCCTGGCCCGGGCCTACAGCCGGCGTTTCGGGGGGCGCTGCCACTGCCATGAACCTTTCCGGACCGCGGTTCTGATGGTCGACGGCTACAAGCTCGACATCGCCAGCACCCGCCTCGAATACTACGATGCTCCGGCCTCGCTGCCCAAGGTCGAGGAAAGCTCTCTCAAGGTCGATCTCTATCGCCGTGATTTTACCATCAACACCCTGGTGGTTTCCCTCAACTCGCAAAGCTACGGTGAACTGCGCGATTATTTCGGGGCCGGCCGGGATCTCAAGGAGCGCAGCATCCGGGTCCTGCACAACCTGAGTTTCGTTGAAGATCCCACGCGGATTTTCCGGGCCATTCGCTTCGAGCAGAAATTTGCTTTCACGATTGGCCGCCAGACCCTGCACCTGATCCACAACGCCATCAAAATCGGTTTTTTGCGGCGCCTGTCCGGCCCCCGTATCCTGAACGAGATCAAGCTGATCTGCGCCGAATCCGACCCTTTGCCGATTTTTGCCCGGATGAGCGAGCTGCAGCTCTGGCGCGAGATATTTCCCGGGCTCAAAAGAAGGGGCGACGCCGCAACCCTGGCCGGGCGTCTGCAGGGCGTTCAAGAAGGTGGTCACCTGGTATGAATATCTCTATCTTGAGCAGCGAGTCGAGTCCTGGCGGGTCTATTTCCTGGCTTTCATGGATGGCCTGCAGGCCGACCAGGCCGCTTACTGTCTGCAACGGCTGGGATTCGATGAAAATATCGG
>WFRT01000086.1 GCA_015486445.1 Pseudomonadota bacterium
GCTACTCCCTGCCTGACAAGGCGCAGAAAAGCGGTATCCTGGCCCCGGTCAGAACCGTCGGCGATGACGGCTGGAGCGGAATTGCGCTCTACAACCCGAATGATAAGGAGGTTGAAGTCACATTCTTCGCCTATGATGGCAGCGGCCGGGAACTGGCCAAGGTGACAAAAGGTATCGCGGCCTACCGTAATATTATTGGTTTGCCCGGAGATATCTTTGCCGGTATGAAAATTGACGGCATCACCCATATTCGCTACCAGGCTGACAGCGGGGTGTTCGGTGTGCTGATTGATTACAGTCAATCCGGTGCCGACAGCGAAAGCATAGAGATGCTTCCGACCTTGGAGGTCCCGGCGGAATAAATTGCCCACTGCCGTTTTGCAAAATGGCGGTGGGGCGGTTGAGATCAAGGCTGACGCCATATTCTATGGCAGGGCTTGGATGAAACCTGCTTCAACAAAGCAAACAAACCAGAAAAACCCGGCAGCGATGCCGGGTTTTTTTGGTTTTGAAGCCCTGTGACTGTCTGGTTTTCAGGGGTGGAGAGATATCCTTTGGAGCGGGCGGGAGATGTCGATGTGGCCGGCCAGGGTTTTTTGCCGCCGGCCGTCGATCAGGATCTGGAGGCGGGAAAAGCCGGGAAAGCTGGCGAGAAAACTGTTGGTCAGGCTGGTGACGGCGGCAATCTCATCTTCAGCCCCGCTGTTCTTCAGGCCGGCGCTCAGTTCCCGGCTCAGGTTGATGGTTATCAGCGGGGCTTGAAACCGGGCTTCGAGCAACCGGGTTCCGGCCGGCAGGGGAGGGATGGTCTCGGGCCGGGAACGACTCAATTCCCGGATGATGGCCCGGGCCCGGCGGGTGCCGGCCAGCGGCTGGTTGAAGCGGATCAGGGTGGGCCGCAGGCGGCTGGAACCCGGTTCCGGCAGGTAGATCTTGATAACCGGCCGGCCGGGGCTGGTTTTGGGGGCCGGGACCGGACGTGGGATGTCGGGCTTGCCGTTTGGGCGGCCGGGCGATGGTTTCTCAAGGCCGACAAAGAGGTATAATCCCGCCACCAGGATGCCGGCCAGCGCAAGAAAGACCAGGGCGGGCTTCATGGAACCTGGCGCAGGGGCGGTTTTTTTGCCGCCCTTTTTCTTTTTTGGTACTGTTTTCCTGCGGTTTTTGGCACTGCTTTTACGGCCTGGAGATGGTTTGCGGGCGGGACTCAAGGCGGATTCTCCGAAAAATTATGGTCAGTCTGTTTGCCGGGTCTGCGAATTTCTATCACAAACCCCGCCCGGAAGACAAACGCAAAAAATTGATGATGGCTTCGGTGGCAAGGGCTGCGATTTAAGCTTTAACGCGGGCCCCGGGCGCCGGGTTGTGATTTTCCCCTTGTTTTTCTCAGCCGTCTTTATTATTATATTTTTATAAGGTATGAATTTTGCGTCAACCACCTGTAATTGAGTGATCATTAATCCAGATGTCCATTTCCCTGAGCCAGAATATTCGCCTCATCCAATCCCAGCAGCTGGCTCTGACCCCGCAGCTGCAGCAGGCCATCAAACTTCTACAGCTCAACCAGATTGAACTGCTGGAAATGGTCAGCCAGGAAATGGTCAGCAATCCGGTTCTCGAGGAGGCCGTAGACCGGGTCGGCGAAGCCCAGGAAAATGAGCGCAAACGCCAGGTTGAACAGGCGGAGGAGGTTCTGCGCGGCACCCTCGACGCGGAGGACCGCCCGGGTATCCGGGAGGCCATGAAAGAAACCGACTGGCAGCCCTATTTCGAGCAGCGCGGCATTGTCGGCAGCGGCCGCAGCGGCTTTGACGGGGATGACGGGCCGGCCTGGGACTACAACCTGACCCGGCCCACGACCCTGGTCGATCACCTGCTCTGGCAGCTCCAGCTCAGCCCCTCGTTCAGCGAACGGGAACAAGAGATCGGCGAGGCCGTTATCTACAGCGTCGATGACGACGGCTACCTTGAAGCCGGCCTCGATGAACTGGCCGGTCGCCTGGGCTGCAGCGAGCCGGAGGTGGAAGCCGTGCTGGCCAGAATCCAGCAGTTTGATCCGGTCGGGGTCGCGGCCCGTTCGCTCGAGGAGTGTCTGCTCTGCCAGATGGAGCACCTGGGCATCGATGACGAGCTCAGCCGGGTGATCGTCGCCGACCATCTCAACCAGCTCAAAACCAAGAATTTTCGCAAGATCGCCCGCCTGCTGCAGGTTGATGAGGATAGGGTGCTGGCCGCGGTGCGGGTTATCCTGGATCTCGATCCCAAGCCCGGGGCCCGCTTTCAGCCCGACGCCAGCCAGATCGTCATTCCCGAGGTCTTTGTCTACAAGCGCGAGGGGCGCTTCGTCGTGGTGCTCAATGACGACCGCCTGCCGAAGCTGGCAATCAACAGTTATTACCAGGAAATCGCCCGCCGGGAACGGGGCGATGCGAACGGCAGCCTGGCCCGCAGCTACCTGACGGAAAAGATTCGGGCCGCCCAGTGGCTGATTAAAAGCATTGAACAGCGGCAAAAAACCATTTATAAGGTAATGGAAAGCATCGTCAAGTTCCAGGGTGATTTTTTCGACCGCGGCCCTCACTACCTGAAACCCCTGGTGCTGCGGGATGTGGCCGATGATATCGAGATGCACGAATCGACCGTCAGCCGGGTGACCCAGGGCAAGTATGTCCAGACCCCGCACGGGGTTTTCGAGCTCAAATACTTTTTCAACAGCTCCATCAACCAGGGCAGCGGCGACATCGCCTCGGCCAGTGTCAAGCAGCGGATCGTCGAGTATATCGAACGGGAAGATCCCGCGGCCCCCTTGAGCGATGACGCCATTGTCAAGCTGCTGGCCCGGGACCACGAGATTGCCATCGCCCGGCGGACCGTGGCCAAGTACCGCAACCAGCTGGGCATCCTGGCTTCGAGCCAGCGCAAGAAAATAGTTTAGCCCGGGGCCGTTTCGCCGCGGCCGGATTTCTGCGTAAGGGCACTTTCAAGCAGGCCAACCCGGGTTCCGGAAAACCAGGATTTTCCGGACCCACAACACGGAAGGGGGAAATAATGCAGATAAACGTTGTCTTTCGTCACATGGATCACTCTGATGCCCTGAAGGATTACGCCATCGAGAAGCTTTCCAAGATCAAGAAATATTTGGATGGTCCACTGGATGTCAACGTTGTGCTTTCCGTCGAAAAAATCCGTCATATTGCCGAGGTCAAGTTCAATTTCAACGGCTTCATGGTCAAGGGCCGGGAGGCGGCGGAGGATATGTACGCCGCCATCGACCTCGTGGCCGGCAAGATTGTCCGCCAGATCAAACGCTACAAGGAACGCCTGCGTCGCCGCAAGGGGGCACCGAGTCTCGATGAGCGCATCCAGACCAGCATCCCGGTGGAGGTTTTGAGCGTCGACCATGAACGGGACGAAGCCGTGGCTCCGGAAGTGGTTAAAAAGACCAATTTTCTGGTCAAGCCGATGAGCCTCGAAGAGGCGATCATGCAGCTTGAGCTGATGAACAACCATTTTTATGTTTTCCGGGACGAATCGACCGACCGGATCAATGTTGTCTATCGCCGGGATGACGGTCACTACGGCCTGATCGATCCCCGCTAGGCCGGAGGCGGGCCGCTCCCGCCGCGGGCCCTGTTGCCGAAGAGTACTTAAATGAAAATTACTGATTACCTGACTCCCGAACTGGTGGTGGCCGAGCTACCCCGGGGCGGCAAAGACGAGATTCTCAAATTTCTTTCCCGGCAGGTGGAGCAAGCCGTGCCGGAGCTTTCCGCCGAGGCGGTCCTGGCCGTTCTGCAGGAGCGAGAAGCCCTGGGCAGCACCGGGATCGGGGGCGGAATCGCCATCCCCCACGGCAAGCTGGCCGCGCTCAAGGATATCGTCATCCTCTTTGCCCGCAGCCGGGAAGGGGTTGATTTCGCGGCGGTTGACGGCCAGCCGGTCAAGCTTTTCTTCCTGCTCCTGGCCCCGGAGAACGCCGCCGGGACCCATTTGAAGATCCTGGCCCGGATTTCCAGGATGTTGAAGAACCAGGAGTTCAGGGAAAAATTGCTGGCGGCTCCCGGTCCGGCCGAACTCCATGCCTTGATTCAGGAGGAAGATGAAGGTTCCCATCGCTGAGCAGGATTCCCGGGCCACCGTGGCCGACCTGCTTGGGGATGAAGCCCGGGGGTTGTGCCTGACTCTGCTGACCCCGGAAGTTTCACTGGCACGAGCGATCAGCAATTACCGGATCCAGAAACACGGCCTGATCTTTGCCGGCTTTACCCGCTATTTCGAGCCCGAACGCATCCAGCTGTTGGGGCAGACCGAACTCGCCTACCTCGAAGCCCAGTCCCCGGAAAGACGCCGGGAGGTGATCGCGGCGTTGTGCCGGCTCAAACCCGTTTGCCTGATCGTCACCCGGGACCGGGTCCCGCCCCCGGAACTGCGGGAAAAATGCTGTGAAAGCGGCATCCCCCTGCTCCAGAGCACCCTTTCGGTGGCCGCCTTTTTTGACGCCGTCAATCGTTATTTTGAAAATTTCATCAACCCCGAAACCACGATCCACGGGGTCTTGCTCGATATTCACAGCACCGGGGTTCTGCTGGTCGGCAAGAGCGGGATCGGCAAGAGCGAGGTGGCGCTCGACCTGGTTCAGCGCGGTCATCGCCTGATTGCCGATGATGTTGTCGTGATGCGTTTTCTGCCCCCGGGCACAGTCGTCGGCGAGGCCAACGCGATTTTGCGTTTTCACATGGAAATCCGGGGGTTGGGCATCATCGATATCGAGGATATTTTTGGCGTGACCGCGGTTCATGACCGCCAGCAGGTCGACCTGGTTATCGAACTGGTGGCCTGGGACGAGTATGACGGCAGCAAGCGGCTCAACCTGGAGAATGAATATTTTCCGATTCTCGGCGTCAATATTCCCAAGGCCACGATTCCGGTCAGCCCGGGCCGCAACCTGGTGACCATTGTCGAGGTCGCGGCCCATGCCTACCGGCTGCGTAAGCAGGGCAAAGCCTCGGACCGCGGCCTGCTTGACGACCTCGGCCGGCGGCTGCGGGAAAACACCTAGATCGGATCCTGCCGCCGGGCCGGCGGATCCCCCTGGCAAAGGAGTTGCAAGATGGATGATCGGGCTCGGCAGGCGGTGGTTGAGCGGCAGACGGCGGAAACCGAGATCCGGCTGCGGCTTGATATCGAAGGTACGGGAAAAGCCGAGATCGCTAGCGGAATTCCCTTTCTAGACCACATGCTGACGCTCTTTGCCCGCCATAGCGGCTGCGATCTTGAAATCGCGGCCCGGGGCGACCTCGAGGTTGATTTTCACCACACGGTCGAGGACCTGGGGATCTGCCTGGGCCAGGCCCTGGGGCAGGCCTTAGGCGATTTGAGCGGGATCGCCCGTTACGGGGAGGCCCTGATTCCGATGGACGAAACCCTCTGCAGCGCCGTGGTCGACATCTCCCGCCGTCCTTTCCTGGTCTACAACCTGCCGGTGACCGCGGCCAAGGTCGGGGAGTTTGACAGTGAACTTGGCGAGGAATTTTTCCGGGCTCTGGCCGTCAACGGCGGTCTGACCCTGCATCTCAATCTGCACTACGGCAGGAACCAGCACCATATTTTCGAAGC
>WFRT01000087.1 GCA_015486445.1 Pseudomonadota bacterium
TCAAGCCCCAGGTGTTCAAATTCCAGCCGCATCCGACCGCGGCTCAGTTTCTTGAGGATGTCACGGGTCGAGCCGGGAATGATCTGCAGCAGGGAAACTATTTCCTTGAGCTGGAACTCGACAAGCTCCTTGAGCTGTTCCGGGGAGAACCTTTTTTCCGCCAGTTCCCGGACCAGGGGGGCGGAATGACGCACGAAATCGAACTCGGGATCGAGTTCGCGGGCCGTGCTTTCCACCGAGATCAGGACCCTGAGCAAGAGGATGAAATCGGGCAGAAAACGAATCTGATGGTAGGAGATGATGCGGATGAAGTCCTGCACCAGGCTTTTTAACTGCAGGCTCTGGAGCGAGGCCCCGGCATAGCGGTCGAGAAGGTCGAAGAGGTCGGCCCGCAGCTCCCGCATGTCGACCTTGTCCTCGTCCACCACGCCAATCTTGAACATCACCCGCACCAGACCGTTGACGTCCTTTTTGACCACGGCCAGCAGCAGTTCGAGCAGGGCCCCGGAAAGTTCTTCATCCAGCCGTCCGACAATGCCGAAATCGATGGGCGCGATAACATTGCCGGGCTGCACATAGAGATTGCCGGGATGGGGATCGCCGTGAAAGAGCCCGAATTCCAGGATCTGACGGAGAATGAAGTCGGCTCCCCGGGCGGCCAGGATCTTGGGGTCGAGGTCGCAGACGACCCCGGGCCGGCAGAGTTCGTCGATCCGCACCCCGTCGATCCACTCCATGGTCAACACCCGGCTGCTGCTCTGCTCCCAGTAGACCTTCGGGATATGAACGCTCTTGTCGCCGGCGAAGTTGACCGCGAACCGGTCGATATTGCGCCCTTCGATCTGGAAGTCCAGTTCCTGGCGAATGCTCTTGGCGAACTCGCGCACCAGCAGTGTCGGCTGGTAGGGCTCCATTTCGCTGATGTGCTTGGCCGCCAGTTCGGCCAGGTTGAACATGATGTCGATATCGGTGGCGATCTGGGACTCGATGCCGGGACGCTGCACCTTGACCGCCACCAGGCTGCCGTCTTTCAGCCGGGCCCGGTGAACCTGGGAAATCGAGGCCGCTGCCACCGGGGACGAGGTGAAGTCGTCAAAGATATCTGACAAATCGTGACCGAGGGAGGTTTCGACCTGGGTTTTGACCTCGGAGAAGGGAAAACCGGGGACCTTGTCCTGGAGCTTGCGGAGTTCCATAAGGATTTCCGGCGGCACCAGGTCGGGCCGGGTGGAGAGCAACTGGCCGAGCTTGACAAAGGTCGGCCCCAGTTCCTCAAGCGCCAGCCGCATGCGTTCGCCCGGGGTGAAACGAATCAGCTCGTCACTGCGAATGCGCTGCCGCGTGAGCAGGCTTTTGCCCAGGGCCAGGTAATAGTCGAGATTGAGCTGTTCCAGGAGGCCGCCGAAACCGTACTTGATAAAAACCGAGACAATCTGGCGGTAGCGCCTGATGTTGCGGTAGGTTCGGTCGATATGAAAGATATCCATCGCCAGTAATCCCTGCAGGCCTCCGGTAAAACCTAGAAACCGCCTCGTTGCCTTGATACCTGGTAGTCAGATTGCTTCTTGCGGGAGCGACAATGCCGATCATCATCCGGACAAACATATCAGAGCGGCCGGCAAATGGCAATTGGCGGTTTGACGCTTCAGCCGGACTCCCCTTCCCGGGCCTTGAGATAACCGAGCATGCCCCGCATGGTATTGCCCAGGAAGTAGCGTTCCCGGGCGAAGACATCGGGCGGCAGTTCCCGGATCAGACGATAGTTCGGGTCGTATTCCAGAAGCCAGTTGAAAAGCCGCTCCTCGCACTCTTCGTCTTCCCGTCCCAGGCAGTTTTTTTTCACTCCCTCAACCCAGAGCCGCAGCTGCCGGCGGCCGATCTCAAGGTAGTCGAGAGCCGGCTCGACAAGACCGTAATGGGCGATCACCAGGCGGGCCGGAGCCAGCTCGATCATCCGCCTGATCGAATCAAGGGCGGTATCGAGCTTGAAAACCGGCGGTGTCGCCGGCCGCATGTAGATGCCGCCACTCGGCACCGGGCTCCTGACGCCGACCACTTCACCGCCAAACAGCAGATCACCGCAAAGGAAACAGAGATGATGCTGGGCGTGACCCGGGGTCAGATAGGCCTTGATTTTACCCCCGGCCGCCTCTTCTGCAAACGTTATACGATCTTTGGGCACCGGAACGATCTCACCGTAGACCTCGGCAACGTGGCCAAGAACCTGCAGCGAACCCTGCCAGAGTTTTTCCGGATCGACCATGTGGCGGATACCCTTGGGATGACAGATGACCCGGGCGTCGGGATATTTACGTAAAAGTTCACCGGTGCCGCCGGCGTGGTCGATATGGATGTGGGTCAAGAGAATGTAGTCGAGCCTTTTTACCCCCATCTTTTCAAGTTCTTCGACAAGGTAGGAGATGGTCGACAAAGGCCCGGGATCGACCAGAAAGTTAAGTTCGTCGGACTGGTATACCCAGGCGCTGATGAACCGGGTAAACCCCTGCAGCCGGGGCTCGTCAAGATCGATGCAATTGAGGTTGACGGTATGCATGATGAAATTCCTTTGCGCTTAAAACAGGTTGAAAGCGTGTTTGACCTGAACCGCGCCATACGGGCACAGTTCCTGGCAGCAGTAGCAGCTGATGCATTTTCGGTAGTCGATAACCACTTTTTCCCGGAGCAGTTGCATGGCTTTCGCCGGACAGTGCTGAATGCAGACACCGCAGCGGTGACAGCGGGAGCTTGAAACCCTGGGACGCCGGACCAGCAGCCGGTGCCAGATACGGTGGCCGGGAAAGGTCGCGGCCTGTGCCGCCCGGGCCGGCTTCAGGGGCGGTTTGAGGGGCTGCGCCACGGCCGGGCCTAAAGCCCGGGCAGTCTCCGGGTCCAGCAGGCCGAGATTTCGGCTTTCCGTGCTCAACGGAGTCATCTGCTTGAAACCGGCCCACTCTTCCACCAGGTAGTCGAGCGCCGGGGCCTTACGCCCCAGGGCCAGGAGATTGCATTTTCTGGCCTGCCCATGGGTCGGGCCTTCACCCTCCATGGCCACGATGCCGTCAACCAGGTTCCAGGCCGGTTGCACCTGGCGGTAGATATCAAGCATGATGCGGGCAAAAAGGCGGCGGTCATGGCCGGCCCGGAAATGCCAGGCGGCCTTGTTGAACCCGACAACGAAGCCGAAAAGGTTTTTGACCGCCAGGGTCGAGCCCATCATGCCGTGAGTCTTGAGCTTGGCCAGGTTGACGACCTGGTCGTACTCGAAGGCGGCTTCGGCGAGCTCGAGTCTCTTGCCCACCAGGTTGTCGGGATCATGAATCGTCCGGGCGCGATCGAAGCTTACCGGGGTGATGTCCATTTCCCTGAGAACCGGCTTGAGCCCGCCTTTTTCAAGGCAGCGCTCCAGGGTTCCAAAGCCGGGACTGTCGCCGATAAAGAGCCGGGCCCCGCAGTCCTTCAGCAGCTTAGCAACCCCGCGGACGATTTCGGGGTGGGTGGTAACCGCCTTTTCCGGACTCCGCGGGACCACCAGGTTGGGTTTCAACAGAACCCGGTCGCCCGGCCTGAGCGTACCGCCAAGACCGAGGCAGGCAAACCCGCGTTCCAAGCTGGCGACGATCTCCCGGGGTTGATAACCCGGGACGAGGTCAAGAAAGGCGGTGTTTTTCTCAGTCACGACTCAGCTTGGCCGCTACCTCGGCAATCCGGGAACCGAATTCGACGGCATCATGGACGGCGCCCTCGTCCGGCGAACCTTTGCAGGCAACCCCGTAGTGGCCACCGGTCGAGATGGGATCGCCGACAATGATCATGCCGTAGATCATCAGACATTGAATGATCGAAAAGATGGTTGTTTCCTTGCCCCCGGTATGATGACCGGAGGTCGCGAAGGCGGCCCCCACCTTGCCTTCCATTTTCTTGCGGATGCCGACGAAGTCATCGAACACTTTCTTCAATTCAGCCGCCATAACCCCGAAATAGACCGGTGATCCGGCCACGATTCCGGCCGCCTCGAGAAAATCGCTCTTACTGACCTCATCCGTGCTTTTGAGAACGGCCTCGGCCCCCTGTCGAACCACCCCCTCAGCGATCTTTTCCGCCATGGCCCGGGTGTTGCCGCCCCGTGAATAATAGAGAACCAGGATCTTCATTTCAAGCCTCCGCTATACAAGTTGTCGGTTTTGTAAACTTTTACTGTTTTGACGCCGTACCATTCGGAACCAAAACAATCACGTATCAAGCGCTGTTTCTTCTTCATAACCCCGGGGATTGCGTGACTGCCAGTGCCAGGTATCGCGACACATCGCCATCAGATCCCTTTCCGCCCGCCAGCCCAGGACCTTGCGGGCATAACCGGGATCGGCATAACAGGCGGCGATATCCCCGGCCCGGCGGCCGACTATTTCATAAGGTATGGCAACGCCGCTGGCCCTGGTGAAGGCCTTGACCACCTCCAGAACCGAGTAGCCGGTGCCGGTGCCCAGGTTGCAGCACAAAAGTCCGGGATGACCGGCCATGGCCTCAAGGGCCTTCAAGTGCCCGAGCGCCAGGTCGACAACATGGATATAGTCCCGCACCCCGGTGCCGTCCGGGGTGTCGTAGTCTCCCCCGAAAACCTTAAGCCGGGGCCGGCGGCCGATCGCGACCTGGGCGACGAAAGGCAGCAGGTTGTTGGGAATTCCCAGGGGATCCTCACCGATCAGGCCGCTGGGGTGGGCGCCGATCGGGTTGAAATAGCGCAGCAGCACGATGTCCCAGCCGGGATCGGCGGCCTGCAGGTCCCGCAAGATCTCTTCGATCATCAGCTTGGTGCGGCCATAGGGATTGGTGGGACCGAGTTTGGCATCCTCCGGGATGGGAACCTTTTCCGGGTCGCCGTAAACCGTGGCCGAAGAGCTGAATACCAGCTGTTTCGGGCCGCACTCGGTCATGGCCCGCAGGAGGGACAGCGTGCCGTCGACATTGTTTTCATAATAATCAAGCGGTTTCTCGACCGACTCCCCGACCGCCTTGAGCCCGGCGAAATGAATGACCGCGGCAAAACCACCGGAGCGCAGCAGGGCTTCAAGAGCGGCCCGGTCCCGCAAATCGAGCCGGTGGAATTCAATTTCCCGTTTGCAGATTGTCGCAATCCGGTCAAGCACCCGGCCCGAGCTGTTGCTCAGGTTGTCGACAATCACCGGCTCGTAACCGGCGGCCGCCAGTTCAACCACGGTATGACTGCCAATATATCCGGCGCCTCCGGTAACCAGTATTTTCATGCTCTCTCCTGCCTGGGAAAAAGGTTTCCGGGAAATGGGCAATAGCGACAGTCAGTCTCCTGCCCGCCGGCCCGGTACCCGGAGAGACCCTGGAGGCCTACCGGGCGGGGAAAATATTTTCCGGCCCGGTAGATTGAATGTTGACAAATCACTACTAAATGACTATGATTACTTAAGGAGTAAAGTCAAGCTCTTGACCGGCTAACCTGAGCCCGGTTGAAGCATCCTGAAAAAAACAAACTATTAAGGAGAATGCAATGCTGGAAGTTACCTCTGCCGCCATTGAGCAGATCGGCGGCTACTTTACCAACCGGGAACCGGAACCCATCCGGGTGTTTTTGAACGAGGGTGGATGAGGCGGCCCCTCGCTGTCCATGGTCATGGACAAGGAACGCCCCAACGATGAAACCTACAACATCGATCGCTTTACCTTCCTGGTGGATCGCGATTTCATGGACAAGGTAAAACCGATAAAAATTGATTTCAACAATGTCGGGTTCAGCATTTCCGCCAACATTGATTTGAGCCAGTACGGCGGTGGCAGCTGCTCCGGCTGCGGTTCGACCAGTTCCTGCTGCTCCTGATCCCGGCCTGAATCTGACGGCACAGTAAAAAGGGAGGCTTGTCCTCCCTTTTTTTATGCTCGCTTTCCCCTTGCTCTACCGGCCGCAGCATTTCTTGTATTTTTTACCGCTGCCGCAGGGACAGGGGTCGTTGCGGCCGATCTTGGGCTGCTCGCGCACTACCTGTTTCGGCACCACGCCTTCACCGTCGTAAAAATACCACTCTCCTTCATGACGGCGGAAATGGGCCAGTTCATGGTGCGTTTTCAGCTTGCCTTTCTGCCGATAGTGGGCCACGAACTCGATATCTCCGGTTTCATCGTTCTCGCCGCCGCCTGCCTTTTCAATAATTTCCAGCCGCTCCCACTCCGATTTTTCTGCCCAGTTGCGGGCCGTGGTCTCTTCATACTTGGGTAGCTGCTCGGGATGCGTCGTATCCCGGACATAATCTATTTCCAACTTGGCATGGGCACTGTAACGGGCCCGGAGAAGCTCTTCGGCGGTGGCCGCCTTGCGCTCTCCGGAAAGCAGGGGTTCGCAGCAGTCACAAAAAGCGCGGCCGGACCCACAGGGACAATTTTCCATGAGGCTGTATCCTTTTTACCTGTTGTAACTATTCAGCTAAATTTTATCTCCCCTCTTTCAGGAGGGGAGGAGGGGGCGGGGGTGGTTTTTCTGAGCGGTTTCGGAAAGATTTCGTCGTTTTTCCCAGCGAGCGGGAGCCCATAAGCATTGCAATTGTCTGAGCGTAAGCGAGTTTTGCAATGCGGGCGAAGCGAGTGCGTGGAAAAACAGAAATCTTAACGCTTAGCGAAGAAAAGCCGCGCCCGACCCCGGATTTGGCTGAATAGTTACAACAGGTAAAAAGGATACAGCCTCATGGAAAATTGTCCCTGTGGGTCCGGCCGCGCTTTTTGTGA
>WFRT01000088.1 GCA_015486445.1 Pseudomonadota bacterium
CGCAAGCAGCGCGGCCATGACCACGTGCACCCGCTGATGCCGGCGGCAGAGCAAAACCAAGAGACAGGGGTAAGGCGATACGGCCCACAGCAGAAACCCGACCCCGGCCGCCGTAACCGGCCGGGAAAGACTCATTCCCCCCAGCCCCCCGGTCACCAGGAACCCGAGCAACACCATGACACAGGCAATCTTTTTCACGTAGCCTCCCGCCCGAAAAACCGTCTCTGTCTTCCACCACCTGCTATAAAACTATACTTGAACAAATCGTATTGTCAATCGAAGAGAATTAATATTCCGCCCAACGACCCCGGGTGTAAATTGGTGGACAGACACCATTTTTCTATCATTGCTGTTTGATTATAGCTTTGTGTAAATCAAGGAAATCGGAAAAATTCTCCTCGTAACCTTCTTGGCGCGACCATCTTTCGATTTCGGCAAAATCGACCTCTGAATCCGTTGCTACCAGCAAAGCCTGTTCCAGGCATTCCCTATCGCCCCAGTGATAATATGCGGCAAGTCGGTCTTTGACGCAATCAGTAGGAGACAGTGCTCTCAACGTGCCTGTTTCATATTCCAAAACAGATATCTCGATGGGCCTTTCAGATCCAACGGCCAACGGGCCGACTGGAAATTCAATAAAATATCTGGTATCCGGATGCACGAAATAGCGATTTTTTCTGAAAAATTGGATTTCTGCCATAACTTTTCCCAGTTTACGCCCGCCAACCGGAACGTTTTCGATGAAGTCAAGGTCAAAAGAAAAATATTTGCCTGAAGAATAAATTTCGACGCACCCACCACCTGTAAGCACCACTTCAATACCATGATTTTGCAGGTGCGAACATACAAATGCAGCTAATTCACCAATGGACATTTCCCTGATTTCTTTCACAGGGGTTTTCCTTTCCGGCGGGGTCTGCGTCTGGTCATCAGCAACCGCTCACGTTCTTCTTCAGGGTAGAATGAAAGCGCCTTGTCCAGCATCTGTCTCAGTTCTTCGAGGAAAATGAAACGTGGATTGAAGGTGTAGAGCCGAGTTCTACCCACCAGGCGACTGTAAAGCACGCCTCCCAGTTCCAATTTTTCAAACTGGTTCTGTATGGTTCTCAAATCAATACCGTAGAATTTTGCGACCTCACGGGGGTAGCCCTCTTTACGCGCATAGATATATAATAATACTTTTTCCTTGTTGACAGTACCGAAGAGACCTTCGAGCACGGCACCCCCTCCCGTTGTTGCATTGATTACGTCATGTGACGTATATAATCAGTCAAATAGCAAAAGCCCGCAACTTTGTCAACAGAGTGTTTTAATTTGGGGCAGAGTGGAATTAAAAGAACTTCACAGCCAACACCCTCCTCGCAAAGCGTCCCCTCCCAGTGGGAATTCTGGTCAACAACCAGTTCTTCAAACATATACACTCCGAATAAACTCCATTTTTTTCGCAGTACAGAACGAAAGAGTGGGAGTGGCCAGCTGAATATAGACTGGTAGTTGCCGGCTTTCCGCGCGGCCTGGATGATTTCTTTAGCCTCTGGCCTCTCTCTTAAAATCAGCAAACCGCCCAAATGTGACTCTTTGGGTGACTCATCCAAAATTCTCCCCTTTTCAACGCAAAAACGGCCACCTACAAATCAATGTAAGTGGCCGTTTTTATTGTTGGTCGGGACGAGAGGATTCGAACCTCCGACCCCCTGAACCCCATTCAGGTACGCTACCAGGCTGCGCCACGTCCCGTTGAACAACTTTTCTGTTTTGTAATTTTTTGTGCCGGTATCAATCCTTCAGGTACTGCCGACGGAGCAACTTCCGCAGGCTCACCAGATCTTCTTTCAGGCTGGCCAGGCATTCCCGGGCCGTCGGTTCGACGGCGGCGTCGGCCTGGCGTCGCTTGAGTTTTTTCCGGGTTCCTTCAATGGTATAGCGTTCGCTGTGCAGGCACCGCCGGATCTCGCGAAAAAGTTCGATGTCGCGGCGCCGGTAGAGCCGCTGGCCGGAGTGTTTTTCCGGCTTGATGACATCGAACTCCTTTTCCCAGTAGCGCAGGACATAGGGCCTGACGCCGACCAGGCGGCTGGCCTCGCCGATGCGGAAATAAAGCTTGTCCGGGATTTCTCCTGCTGAGGCCATCGGCTCTCTTGTCCGGAAACTCTTCCGGCCTGACTGAGTTTTTCGACCTTCCGTAAACCTACGAGTTGAGCTGTTCCCGAAGCACGTTGCTGGCCTTGAAACTCAGAACTCGCCGGGCCGAAATGGTAATCTCTTCCCCGGTCTGGGGATTGCGTCCCCGGCGCGGCTTCTTGTGCTGGATATTGAAGCTGCCAAAACCGGAAATTTTGACGTTTTCACCCTCTTCCAGGGTTTCCTTGATAATATCGAAGATGGTTTCAACAATTTTCGCAGCTTCCCGCTTGGAAACCCCGATACGTTCGTAAACCAGCTCTACCATGTCGGCTTTTGTCATTACCCGCGATCCTCTTTCACAGCAATCCGTTCAGCGCACTTCGCCGCCGAATTGAGCTTCTATCCCCTTGATTAGTTTGGCAATAATCGCATTAACTTTTTTATCTGTCAAGGTTTTATTGCGATCCTGGAAGGTCAGGCGGAAAGCCAGGCTCTTTTTTCCGGCCGGCAGGCTCTCGCCCTGGAAGACATCGAAGACCTCGACATTGACAATCAGTTTGTGCTGGCGCCGGATAAAGTCGAGCATTGCTCCGGCCGCGACCTCCGTTCCGACAAGAAAAGCAAGATCCCGGTAGATGGCCGGGTAGCGAGCCAGTCCCTGGTAGCTGACGGTCTGCGCTTTAGCCGCACTCAGCAAAGGCTCCAAGGCAATTTCAAAAACCAGGACCTCCTGGTCGAGATCCAGGTTTTCAGCCACCTGGTGATGGAGCCGGCCAACCGAACCGACCACCTCGTCCTTAAAAACCACCGCCGCCGCCTGGCCCGGAGTCAGGCAGCCGTAATAACCCTCGGGATCGTATTTGAATTCCAGCCGCAGGGAATCCGCCAACTCTTCCAGCAAACCCTTGAGGTCGAAGAAGTCAAGTTTCTCATCGGCCCCGGAAAAATGTTCCCGGGCCCGCTTGCCACAGGCGACGCCGGCCAGAAAAAGCTCCTCATAAGGCTGTTTTCGGTCCGCCGCCCGAAAGAACCCCCGGCCGATTTCAAACAGCCGGACATCTTTGACGTTGACCCTGAGGTTGTTTTCGAGGTTGCCAAGCAGGCCGGGCAGCAGGGTCGTCCGCATGACCGCCATCTCCGAACTGATCGGATTTTTCAGCTGGACGAAATCGAAATAGCGGCTGGCCGGTGGAAAGCCCAGGAGCCGTACCGCCGCGGGATCGATAAAGCTGTAATTGACGGCCTCGAAATAACCGTAATTTATCAAAACCTGCCGCAGGCGCCTAAGGTTTACGGTTTCGGGTTCATCGAGAACCGCCGCGGCCGAGATCTTGAGTTCGGTAACCGGAACCCGGTCGTAGCCGTAGAGCCGGGCCACCTCTTCGACCAGGTCGACCTCCCGTTCCAGGTCAAAGCGCCAGGGCGGCGGCAGCACCTGCCAGGCTCCCGGCTCATCCTCGACCAGCGCTATCTGCAGCCGGGTAAAGATATCCCGGATCGCGGCCTCGTCAAGTTCCAGTCCGAGCAGGCGGTTGGCCTGGACCGGGCGGAATGCGATCGGGGACCGCTCGCAGACGGCGGGGTCGGGACAGATGTCCAGTACACCGGCCGCCACCCGGCCGGCGGCCAGGGTCTCAAGAAGTTCGGCGGCCCGCGCCGCGGCCCGCGCCGTGGCCTGGGGATCGACTCCCCGTTCGAAACGGTAGGAGGCTTCGGTCGAGAGGTTCAGGAGTTGGGACGAACGGCGGATCGAGGCGGGGGTGAAAAAGGCGCTCTCGATCAAAACGTTGCGGGTTTTATCGTTGATTTCCGAATTGAGCCCCCCCATGATTCCGGCAATCGCGACCGGCTCGCGGCCGTCGCAGATCATCAGGGTTTCGGGATCGATTTTACGCTCGACTCCGTCCAGGGTGGTGAACAGGGTATCTTTTCCGGCCCGGCGAACGACGATGCGGCGCTCGGCCAGCAGGTCGAGGTCGAAAGCGTGCAGAGGCTGGCCGGTTTCCAGCATGACGTAGTTGGTGATATCGACGACATTGCTGATGGCCCGCACTCCCGCCGCCCGCAGGCGGGTTTTGAGCCAGAGCGGTGATTCACCCAGAACGATCTCCTCGACGACCCGGCCGACATAGCGGGGACAAAGGTCGGGGTCGGCAATCTCGATGGCGGCAAGGTCTGCGACCGGCTTTTCCCCGGAGCCCGGCCGGGCTTCCGGCAGGCGCAAGGGGCGCTGGTAGATCGCCGCCAACTCCCGGGCTACGCCGATGACACTCAGGCAGTCGCCGCGATTGGGCGTGATCTCGAACTCCAGAATCGTATCCTGGAGCTTGAGCAGTTCGATCACCGGTTCGCCCAGGGGCAGGCTGTCGGGCAGGATCATGATCCCGGCCGACTCCTCTTCAAGACCGAGTTCGGCCGCCGAGCAGAGCATGCCGGTCGAGGCGACACCCCGGATCCTGGCCTTCTTGATGGTCATGCCGTTGGGCAGGCGGGTGCCGACCGGGGCCAGGGCGACCGTATCCCCGGCTTTCATGTTGCTGGCCCCGCAGACGATCTGGAGTTCATTTTCCCCGTCGCTGACGGTGCAGAGCGAAAGCTTGTCGGCCTCGGGATGGGGCACCAGCCCGGTAATCCGGGCGCTGATCACCTTCTCCAGTCCCGGCGGACAAAGCCGCGTCATACCGGCCACCTCGAGCCCGGCCAGGGTCAGGCGGGCGGCCGCCTTTTCCGGGTCGATTCCGGCCAGGTCGACAAAATCGGTCATCCAGTTCCAGCTGATCAGCATTGCGGTTCCAAATATCCTTGAAAAACTAATTAATTCGCCCCGTTTTTCAACAACGGGGCGCTAAGATCGAAGTTCCAGGCGGCTGCCGGTACCGGGACCCGGCCCGGAATATTCTACCCGAACTGCCGCAGAAAACGTAAATCGTTGTTGAAAAAGAGACGCAGATCGTCAATTCCGTAACGCAGCATGGCCAGCCGCTCAACCCCCATGCCGAAGGCGAAACCGCTGACCTTTTCGGGATCGTAGTCGACGAAGCCGTAAACCGCGGGATCGACCATGCCGCAGCCCAGGATTTCGAGCCAGCCGGTCTGGCCACAGACCCGGCAGCCCCGGCCGCCGCACATCACGCATTCGATGTCGACCTCGGCACTGGGCTCGGTAAAGGGAAAGTAGCTGGGCCGGAAGCGAACCCCGGCCCCGGAGTCGAAAAAGGCGTGCAGAAAGGTTGTCAGCACCCCCTTGAGATCGGCGAAGGTCACGGCTTCATCCACCAGCAGGCCTTCTATCTGGTCGAACATCGGGGTATGGGTAAGATCGGAGTCGCAGCGGTAGACCCGGCCCGGGGCAATGACCTTGACCGGCGGCGCCTGCTGTTCCATGACCCGGACCTGGACCGGAGAGGTGTGGGTGCGCAGGACGACATCTTCGGAGATATAGAAGGTGTCCTGCATCTGCCGGGCGGGATGGTCCCGGGGGATGTTCAAGGCCTCGAAGTTATAGTAGTCGAGTTCGACCTCGGGCCCTTCGGCAACGGCAAAGCCGAGACGCTGAAAAATGGCGCAGACATCCTCGGTGACCCGGGTAACCGGATGCACTCCACCCCGCGGCAGACGCCGGCCGGGCAACGTGACATCGACCGCACCCTCGACAATCTGGCGCTGGCGCTCAGTCTCGGCGATGGCCCGGCGGGCCTCCTCGAGGGCTGCAAGGATATCTTCCTTGACCTGGTTGGCCAGTTTGCCGATAATCGGCTTCTGCTCGCGCGGCAGGGCGGCCAGCCCCTTGAGCAGGGCGGTCAGCTGCCCCTTGCGGCCCAGAACCCGGACC
>WFRT01000089.1 GCA_015486445.1 Pseudomonadota bacterium
GAAAAGCCGCGCCCGACCCCGGATTTGGCTGAATAGTCACATAAATTCCACTTTGCCGCTTTTAGACGGACTGCACCGGCATGTCAAGTTTTATCGGCTTCGAAGGGTCTCGAAACCGTGCCTGGCCGGGGCCCCGGGTTTTTTCTTGACAGCTGGTAAAACAGGGTGTTAGGTGATTTAATATGAGTACTTATTACGAAAAACTGGGCAGTTTCTACCTCGGCCGGGAGTACGATCCGGCCGCCCGGGAGCTGAAAAAAGAGCTGTTGCTTTACGACTCCAGGGATCTTACCACCCATGCCGTCATCATCGGCATGACGGGCAGCGGTAAAACCGGGCTCGGCATCGGCCTGCTCGAAGAGGCCTTAATCGACAACATCCCGGTGATCGCCATCGATCCCAAGGGCGATCTCACCAACCTGGCCCTGACCTTTCCCGAACTGCGGCCCGAGGATTTCCGCCCCTGGATCAATCCCCAGGACGCCGCGGCCCGGGGGGAAACGGCGGAGCGCTTTGCCGCCCGCCAGGCCGAGGCCTGGCAGCGGGGCCTGGCCGAATGGGAGCAGGGGCCGGAACGGATCGCCAGGCTCAAGGCCGCGGCTCGGTGCGAGATCTACACCCCGGGCAGCAGTGCCGGCCGCCCGATCAGCATTCTGCGCAACTTCTCCCCGCCGCCCGCGGCTCTTCTGGCCGACGACGATCTTTTCCGGGAACGCATCCAGACCACGGTTACCGGCCTGCTGGCCCTGGTCGGTATCGACGCCGATCCGGTTACCAGCCGCGAACACATCTTTCTTGCCAATATCTTTGAAACCTGCTGGAGCCGGGGGCAGGGGCTCGATCTTGCCGCCCTGATCAACGCCATCCAGTCGCCGCCCTTTAACCGGGTCGGGGTCATGGATCTCGATTTCTTTTATCCGCCCGACAAGCGGCTCGATCTCGCCATGCGGATCAACAACCTCCTGGCGGCTCCCGGTTTCGAAGCCTGGATGGCGGGCGATCCCCTGGAGATCGGCCGGCTGCTCTATACCCCGGCCGGCAGGCCCAAGGCTTCGATTTTTACGATCAGCCACCTGTCGGAAGCCCAGCGCATGTTTTTCGTCACCCTGCTGCTCAACGAAATCCTGGGCTGGATGCGTTCCCAGACCGGTACTACCAGCCTGCGGGCCATTCTCTATATGGACGAGATTTTCGGCTATTTCCCGCCGATCAAGAATCCGCCCTCCAAACAGCCCCTGCTGACGCTGCTCAAGCAGGCCCGGGCTTTTGGCCTGGGAGTCGTACTCTCGACCCAGAACCCGGTCGACCTCGACTACAAAGGGCTGGCCAACACCGGCACCTGGTTTATCGGCCGGCTCCAGACCGAAGGCGACAAGCAGCGGGTGCTGGCCGGGCTCGAAGGGGCCTCGGCCGAGTCCGGTTTCGCCCGGAAACGGATGGAAGAGATTCTTTCCAGCCTCGGCAAACGCACCTTTTTACTCCATAACGTGCATGAAAACCAGCCGGTTGTTTTCCAGACCCGCTGGGCCCTTTCCTACCTGCGGGGGCCGCTGACGCGGGAGCAGATCAAGAAACTGACCGCGGCCGCGCAAAGCGAACAACCAGCGGCCGCGGCCGTCCGGAAAACCCCACCGGCGGCACCTTCCAAACCGCTTGCCGCCGGTCCACCCCGGGCCCCGGCCGGGGTGGAAACCCTGTACCTGGCGGCCTCTGGTGCCGGTTCCGGCCTCTATTACTATCCCGCCCTGGCAGGCCGGCTCGACATCCGTTTTTTCAGCAACCGCTACGATATCGACACCCTGCAGACCGTGGCCCTGATGACCGAACTCGAGGATGGCCCGGTGCCGGTTGACTGGGACGACGCGGTCGAGGTGGCGCCTGAGGCGATCACCACCGAGCCCCTGGGCGGGGCCGAGTTTGCCGAACTTCCGGTCGTGGCCCGGCGGGCCGCCTCGTTCAAGAAATGGCAGAAGCATCTTTGCCGCTGGGTTCGGCAGAACCGGGTTCTGGTGCTTTATCGTTCCCGGCGTTTTCGCATGGTCAGCCGGCTGGGGGAGAGCGAAGGGGAGTTTCGCGCCCGTCTCGGACAGGTGGTGCGGGAACAGCGCGACCTGGCGATTGAAAAGCTGCGCCGCAAATACGGTTCCCGCTTTGCCACCTTGAGAGACCGCCTGCAGCGGGCCCAACTGGTGGTCGAGCGGGAGGCGGAGCAGTCGAAGGCCAAGAAGATTGAGACCGTGATTTCGTTCGGCACGGCCATTTTAGGGGCCTTTCTCGGCCGCAAGGCGGCCAGCGTCGGTTCGGCGACGAGAATGGGAAGCGCGCTGCGCTCTGCCGGCCGGCTGCGCAAGGAGAGCATGGACGTGGCTCGGGCCCGGGAACGGGTAGCGGCGATCAGCGCCCGTCTCGAAGAGCTCGAAGCCCGGCTCCAGGATGACATTGACAAGCTCGAGTTTTCCTACAACGCCGAAACCGAACCCTTAAATGAAATCCGGATCAAGCCCAAGAGCACCGATATCACGCTGGATGTCTTCGGGTTGGCCTGGATTCCCATGCGTCGCGACGTCCAGGGGCGCCTGCTGCCGGACTGGCCGGTCTAGAAGCCGGCTGCTTTATGGAATCTTCCTCGAAGAAGGTCATCTACGCGGCCCTGGTCGGCAACGCCCTGATCGCCCTGACCAAGTTCGCCGCCGCCCTTGTCACCGGCAGTTCGGCGATGCTCTCGGAGGGCATTCATTCGCTTGTCGACACCGGTAACGAACTGCTGCTTCTCTACGGCCTGGCCCGGGCCCGGAAGCCGGCCGACGAGCATTTCCCCTTCGGCTACGGCAAGGAGGTCTATTTCTGGAGTTTCGTGGTCGCGATCTTCATCTTTGCGATCGGGGCCGGGGTTTCGCTCTACGAAGGCCTCCATCGTCTCGCCCATCCCCGCCCCCTTGAACATGTTTACGCCAATTACGTGGTTTTGGTCCTGGCCATGCTTTTCGAAGGCTTCAGCTGGCGGGTGGCGCTGAAGGAGTTTTCCCGCCAGAAGGGCCGGCGCAGCTATCTGCAGGCCATTCACGAGGCCAAAAACCCCTCGGTTTTTGTCGTGCTTTTCGAGGATTCCGCCGCCCTTTCAGGCCTGGTCGTGGCCTTTGCCGGTGTTTTCCTGGGGCAGATGACCGGCCAGAGCTGGTATGACGGGGCCGCCTCGATAATCATCGGCCTGCTGCTCGCCGCCACCGCGCTCTGGCTGGCCTGGGAGATCAAGGGCCTGCTGGTCGGCGAAAGCGCTAGGCCCGAGGTGGTTGCCGATATTCGGCGGCTGGCCCGGTCGTTTCCCGAGGTCGAGCACGTCAACGAAATTCTCACCCTGCACATGGGGCCCGAATTCATCCTTGTCAACCTGAGCGTCGATTTCAAAAACTCGCTGACCGCCGACGAGGTTGAGAAGGCAATCCAGCGGCTGGACAACGAAATCCGTCGCCGCCATCCCCTGGTCAAGCGCATCTTCATCGAGGGTGAAGCCCGGCGCCGGTGCGGTGTTTATCCCTGAAGTTCTCCCTTTGCCCGGGAGCCCGCCTGAACTTTAGCAATCCTTCCAGACCGTATAATCGGCGACCGTCCGGGACCCGACAACAAGACCCGTTACATTTCCCGACCGGGTTTTCCGTCCAGGTAAATCCAATCAGCCGAAACGCCCGGTAATGTATTCTTCGGTGAGGTGGTGGCGCGGGGTGGTAAAGACGGCTTCGGTGGAACCTACCTCGACCAGGTGGCCGAGATGGAAGAAAGCGGTGCGCTGCGAGACCCTGGAGGCCTGCTGCATCGAGTGGGTGACGATGATGATCGTGAAGTTCTCTTTGAGCTCGCCGATCAGATCCTCGATGCGGGCTGTGGCTATCGGGTCCAGGGCCGAACAGGGTTCGTCCATCAGGATCACTTCCGGGCTGACCGCGATCGTTCGGGCGATGCAGAGCCGCTGCTGCTGGCCGCCGGAAAGTCCGGTGCCGGGTTCGTCGAGCCGGTCTTTGACCTCGTCCCAGAGGCCGGCCCGGGTAAGCGAGGTTTCAACGATCATGTCGATTTCATCGCGGTGCCGGGCAAGGCCGTGAATCCGGGGGCCGTAGGCGACGTTTTCGCGAATTGACTTGGGGAAGGGGTTGGGTTTTTGGAAGACCATCCCGACCCGGGCCCGGAGCAGGACGACGTCGACTTCGGGCCGGTTGATATCTTCGCCGTCCAGCTTGATTTCGCCGCTTACCCGACAAATATCTATGGTCTCGTTCATTCGGTTGAGGCAGCGCAGAAAGGTTGATTTGCCGCAGCCCGAGGGTCCGATCAGGGAGGTTACCTGGTTGCCGGAGAAATCGATCGAGATGTCGTGGAGCGCCTGCTTGGCGCCGTAAAAGACATCGAGATGGCGGCAGGAAAGACGGGACTTTTCAAGCAGCGGTTCACCGGCCGTGGCCGGCCGGGCGGGGTCGGTACCGGGCGATGGCTTTTTTGCCGTTGTGTTTTTTACAGGTTGCCGGGAAATGAAACTTAAAAACATCTTTGCTCCTTGCCCGGGGCACAGGCCAACCCGGAGGGGATGATCTCACGGCCGGCGCAGGGTGGCACCGCCCTCCAGGTTTTTGCCTGCGGCCCGTGGTTATTCAAGATCCTGCAATTTCAACTCGGGCTCCAGCTCGGCCGCGGTTTTACGGTATCTGGCCAGTTCCGCGGCCGGCATCGGGATCAGCCCCCGGTCGGCCAGGTAGCCCTCTTCTCCGCAGGCCTTGTCGCTCAGGAATTCCGTGATGTACTCGCCGAGGCCCGGGATGGTCTCGACGTGGACCTTCTTGACGTAGAAGAAAAGGGGCCGCGAGACCGGGTAGCGGCCCGAGGCAATATTTTCAAAGCTCGGTTCGACACCGTCGATCAGAGCGCCCTGGATGCGGTCGGAGTTCTGGTCCAGGTAGCTGAAACCGAAGATTCCCAGCGCCGTCATGTCGGTGGCCAGCTTCTGGACGATCAGGTTGTCGTTCTCCCCAGCTTCGATGTAGGCACCGTCTTCCCGCAGGCTTTCGGCGATCTCCTTGAATTTGTGTTTGTCCTGGTGCTGCAGGGACTTGAGCCAGGGAAAGCTTTCGGCCCCGGCCATCATCACCAGTTCGGCGAAGGCGTCACGGGTGCCGGAGGTCGGCGGCGGGCCAAGGACCCGGATGTGGAAATCGGGCAGCCCGGGGTCGATGTCGTGCCATCTCCTGTAGGGGTTGGGGACCAGGTGTTCCCCGCCGTCGGGGCTGGGCACGTTCCGGGCCAGGGCGAGAAAAAGGATCTTCCGGCTGAGTTTGAGCCGCGGGGCTTTTTGAGCATTGGCCACGACGATGCCGTCGTAGCCGATCTTGATTTC
The DNA here is from genome assembly GCA_015486445.1 of Pseudomonadota bacterium. Classification (GTDB taxonomy): domain Bacteria; phylum Desulfobacterota; class Anaeroferrophillalia; order Anaeroferrophillales; family Tharpellaceae; genus JAADEO01. The sequence continues at coordinate 5,381 of WFRT01000089.1, forward strand.
GACCACGCCGCCGACCCCGTTTTTGCGGCAGCGTTCAAGTTCTGATTTCTTGATCCGCCTTGAGGCGTCAGTGATGTCTGGGGTGTCGATGCCGGGCCCGGCGGAGAAGAGTTTGAAGCCCCCGCCCGAACCGGTCGATTCAATTTTCGGGGTTTTGAACCGGGTCGTGCGGCCGAACTCCTCGGCGACCACGGTGGCGAAGGGATAGACGGTCGAAGAGCCGACGATATAGATGTAGTCGCGGCCGCCGCCGGCCCAGCTCCAGCCGGCCGCCAGCAGGCTTGAAGCAATGATTGCTAATAACAACGGAAACAGTTTTTTCATCTTTTCTCCTTTATTTTTTTGCCGTGCATGGCGGGCGGCAGCCGTTCAATAGCAGTCCTGCCGGTGCCGTCCCGTTCGTTGCCCGCAAGTTCCAGTTTCCTGCGAGTTGTCCGATTCTTACCATTTTCTCTCGAATTTTTTTCTCAGCACCACGGCCCCGGCGTTCATCAGGATCAGAAAGGCCAGCAGGACGATGATGGCGGCTGAGGTTTTGGCGACGAAGGCCCGTTCGGGGCTGTCGGCCCAGAGATAGATCTGGACCGGCAGGACGGTGGCCGGGGCGCTCAGGCTTCGGGGAATGTCGACGATGAAGGCGACCATTCCGATCATCAGCAGCGGGGCGGTTTCACCCAGGGCCCGGGCCATGCCGATAATCGTGCCGGTCAGCATCCCGGGCAGGGCCAGTGGCAGGACATGGTGGAAAACGGTCTGGACCTTAGAGGCCCCGATGCCCAGGGCCGCCTCGCGGATCGAGGGCGGCACCGCCTTGAGAGCCGCGCGGCCGGCGATGATGATGGTCGGCATCGTCATCAGGCTCAAGGCCAGACCGCCAACCAGCGGGGCCGAGCGGGGCAGGCCGAAAAGGTTGATGAAAACCGCCAGACCAAGCAGGCCGAAGATGATCGAGGGGACTGCGGCCAGGTTGTTGATGTTGACTTCGAGGAAGTCGGCAAAGGCATTCCTGCCGGCGAACTCTTCGAGGTAGAGGGCCGAGGCGATGCCCAGCGGAAAGGAAAGGGCCAAGGTTACCAGCAGGGTGAAAATCGAGCCGCACAGGGCCCCCAGGATGCCGGCCATCTCGGGGTCGCGGGAGTCGCCCCGGGTAAAAAAGAAGCGGTTGAATCTCAGGGCCAGGCGACCTTGGTTATGTAGCTGGGAAAGCCAGGCAAGCTGTCTGGGGGAGAGGCGTTTTTTCCCGCTTTCAGGGTTTTTGAGAAAATTATCGACCAGATCGTCGGCCGGCAGCCAGCAGCGGCGGTCGGTGCCGACCAGGGCGGGGTCGGCCAGCACCATCCGCCGCAGTTCGAAAGCGGCGCCGTTGCTGAGCAGCCGGTAAAGCTCCTTTTTCGCCCGCCGTTTCCTGACTTTCGGGAAAGCCCTTTGCAGGGCCTGGCGGGCCAGCGCCCGGTAATTGCCCCGAGCTGGGTCGGCAGTGATCAGGCGGGGCGTGAATTCGATTTCGAGGGCGATTTCGGTCTGGCGGAAAGCGGGCAGACCCTGGCTCAGAATGTTGCCAAAGAGCAGCAGCAGAAAGCCCAGGCTCAGGATAACGGCGCCGATTCCCAGGCGGCGAAAACGCTTTTCGGCCCGGTAGCGTTTTCGCAGTCCGGCCGCAACGATTGCGGCGGTGGAAACGGTCTGGGGACGGGAATTCTGGTTCATCGTTTCTCTCAAGGGCCCTGGAAAGTTCATTCCGGACGCGGTATCAGTCGTACTGCTCGCGATATTTCTTGACTACCTGCAAGGCGATGACGTTCAATGCCAGAGTGATGACAAACAGCACCAGGCCGAGGGCGAAGGCGGCCAGGGTTTTGGGGCTGTCGAACTCCTGGTCGCCGACCAGCAGGGTGACGATCTGGACCGTAACCGTGGTTACCGCTTTTAAGGGGTTGGCGGTCAGGTTGGCGGAAAGCCCCGCCGCCATGACCACGATCATGGTTTCACCGACGGCTCTCGATACCGCCAGCAGGATGCCGCTGACGATGCCGGGCAGAGCCGCCGGGATTACGACCCTGCGGATGGTTTCAGACCTGGTCGCGCCCAGCCCCAGAGAGCCTTCCCGCAGGGAACGGGGGACCGCGGAGATGACGTCGTCGGCCAGCGAGGAGATGAAAGGAATAATCATGATTCCCATCACCAGCCCGGTTGCCAGGGCGCTTTCCGAGGCCACGTCGAGCCCCAGGCTGGCGCCCAGGTCGCGAATCATGGGGGCCACGGTCAGGGCCGCGAAAAAACCGTAAACGACGGTCGGAATGCCGGCCAGGATTTCAAGCAGTGGCTTGATTACGGTGCGAACCCGGGGGCGAGCGTATTCAGCCAGGTAGATGGCCGACAGCAGTCCCAGCGGCACCGCCACCAGCATGGCAATGCCGGCGATCAGCATGGTTCCGGCAAAAACCGGGATCATGCCGAAAGCCCCGGAAGAGCCCACCTGGTCGCTGCGGATGGCGGTCTGCGGACTCCACTTGAGGCCGAATAGGAAATCGGAAAACGGTACCTTGGCAAAAAAGTGGAGAGCCTCGAAAAGGACCGAAAAAAGGATGCCGACGGTTGTCAGGACGGCCACCCCCGCGGCCAGAAAAAGGATGACGCGGATAATTCTTTCGACCCGGTCGCGGGCCGGAAAAGAAGGTTTTATCCGGCAAATCGCAAAACCCCAGCCGGCCGCCATGGCGAGGGCCGCAAACCCCGCCAGCAGGCTCCGGCCGAGCCTCAGGTAGTGCCGCCAGGCCGCGGCCGCGGCCACCGCCTCCGGCCGCACCTGGCCGGGGCCGACGGCTCCGGTCAGCAGGTTCCTGACGTCGTTGAAAAAAAGCCCGGTGGCGGCGGGCCCCATCCGGCCGATACTTTCCGGCAGCCCGGCGGCCGTCAGCCGCATCACCACAGGGCCTTCCACAGCCATCCAGGTACAGACCAGCAGCAGGGCCGGCAGCAGTCCGGCAAGCCCGGTCCAGGCCCCGTGGTAAACCGGCCGGGAGTGCAGTTTTTCCTGGTCGCTCAGCCTGCGGGCTTTCCCGCGGCCGGTGATATAAGCCGCGGCTGCCGCCAGCAGCAGGCCGCCGAAGATGGTCGTGATCATCTGTTTTGCTGTATCCTGGTATAAGGTTTTCCTGCCGGTTGCCGTTCTTGCCGGTATGGGGGGGACTTTAGACGGAAAAGATTAAGGTTTGATAAAGATCTGGCCGGATAGTTGCTTCGGGGGAAAAATAAAAAGGAGAGGTTCAGGAATGGGCAGGAGCACCGGTCCGGCGGGTGGCAAGCCGGAAACCGGACGCGCTCCCCGTGTCAACCCAAAGCGGGCTGGTTGTCATGCTCTTCCCGGTCGAAATCGTGGGGCTGGTGACGGATGACCTCCCCTTCGACCATGTAGACGATATATTCGCAGATGTTGGTTGCGAAATCGGCGATTCGTTCAAGGTGGCGGGAAGCCGAAACCAGGTGCAGGGCCCGCTTGACGGCGGCCGGGTCTTCCTGCATCACCCGGGTCAGGACATCGTACATTTTCCGGTTGCAACCGTCGATGATGTCGTCTTCGGCGATAACTTTCCGGGCCAGGGCGGTATCGCGAAAGGTCAAGGCGTCGAGGGCGGAACGCAGCATCCGCTTGACCCCGTCGGCCATCGCGGGAAAATCAAGGGTTATGGCCAGCATCTCTTTACCGGAGAGATAGAGCGCCCGTTCAGCGATGTTGACGGCGAGGTCGCCGACCCGTTCGAGATCGTTGTTGATTTTGAGCACCGTGACGACCAGGCGCAGATCGCCGGCCAGGGGCTGGTGCAGGGCCAGGATCTTCAGGCACTCCTCCTCGATCCGCACCTCCCGGTGATCGATGATATCGTCTTCGGTGATGACTTCGCGGGCCAGTTCGCCGCGGCGTTCGACCAGGGCGCAGATCGTCTTGTCGACGGCGTTTTCGACCATCGCCGCCATCCCCAGGAGCTCTTTTTTCAGGTTTTCGAGTTCCTGCTGCAGGTGCTTTGACATTTGGTTCTCCGGGAAAACAATTGGTTGAGGGCAAGGTTTCGGGCGTTTTGCCAAAGAAGCTTTTTCCTGGCCGTAAAATATTTTGACTTGTTACGAGAGTGTCACCGATTGCATTATGCGGCCGTCAGGGGCAGGCGGAGAGTGAAACTGCTGCCGCTGCCGGGGCAGCTGGTAATTTCGATCCGGCCGTTGTGGTTCTTGACGATATGGCGGACGATGGACAGCCCCAGGCCGGTGCCGCCGAGTTCTCTCGAACGAGCTTTGTCGACCCGGTAGAATCGTTCAAAAATACGTTCCTGATCTTTCTTGTCGATGCCGATCCCGGTGTCTGTGACGGTAATCACCGCTTCCGTTTCTTCCTTTTTCAGGCTGATCGTGACCCGGCCGCCGGCCGGAGTGTACTTTATGGCGTTGTCCAACAGGTTGCCGACCGCCTGGAGCAGCGCTTCCGGGTCTCCGGCCACCTCCAGTTCCCGGGTTGCGATTTCGAGCTTGAACTGCAGTTTCTTTTCCTCGGCCGCCGCAGCCAGGCTCCGGGCCGCTTCGGTGATGATTTCATCGAGCACGACCCAGCTCTTGGCGGCTTCGCTCTCTTCCCGCTCGAATCGCGACAGGGCCATCAGGTCGGTGGTGATGGCGCTCAGGCGCAGGACCTGGGTATGGAGTTTTTCGAGAAACCGGCGGCGGGTGTCATTGGCCATCCCGGCAAGGTCATCGAGCAGGGTCTCACTCAAGGCCCGGATGGCGGTGATCGGGGTTTTGAGCTCGTGCGAGGCGTTGATAACGAAATCCCGGCGGATGGTTTCGAGCCTTTTAAGTTCAGAAATATCATGCATGACGATGACACAGCCCGACCGGGTTCCGTCCTCGTCGTGCAGCGGAGCAGTGTGGATTTCCAGGGTTCTTTCCCGGCTGCCGTGGGCCAGGGTCAGTTGTCGTCGGCTGTATTTTTCGGCCCGGCCTTCCTTACCTTCCGCGGCCTCGGCCGCCTTGACCGCCTGCAGCAGTTCGGGGCGGCGGACCACCTCCCAGAGCGGCCGGCCGGCGGCCTGGTCGGGGTTGATGTCGAGCAGTTCGGCGGCGGCCAGGTTGAGGTGGATGATACATTCCTGGTGGTCGATGGCAATCACCCCCTCGCTCATGCCGGCGAGGATGGCGTTGAGTTTCTGGCGGTCGAAAGCGATGGTTTCAATCCGGCGCCGGGAATTTTCCGCCATTTGGTTGAAACTTCGCGCCAGGCGGCCAATCTCGTCGCGGCGGGCCAGCTTGATGCGGCGACTGAAGTCGCCCCGGGCCATGGCTTCGGCCATCGCCGTCATTTCGACCAGGGGCCGGATGAACCAGCGCGACATGAACCAGGCCGCGATCAGGATCAGCAGGGTGACGACGGCGATTCCGAAAAGAATTGTCTTGCGGCTGGCGGCAATTCGCCGGTCGATCAGGGTCAGCGGCAGGGAACTGCGGACGTAGCCGGCCAAGGTGTGGTTGAAACGCAGGGCCCTGGCGTAGTACATCATCCGGGTTTTCAGGGTGTGGCTGAAACGGGAGCTGACTCCGGCCGCGTAGAGGGCCGCCTTTCTGATCTCGGGACGTTTGGCGTGGTTGTCCATGAC
>WFRT01000090.1 GCA_015486445.1 Pseudomonadota bacterium
AGCCAGAGAGCCTGGTCGCAGAGAGTCAGAACCGCGTTCATATCGTGGGAGACGAACAGGATCGTGCAACGTTCCTTAAACTCCCGAATCCGGGCCATGCATTTGTGCTGGAAGCGGGCGTCGCCAACCGCCAGGGCCTCGTCGATCACCAGGATTTCCGGGTCGACATTAATCGCCACGGCGAAGGCCAGGCGCATCAACATGCCGCTGGAATAGCTTTTGACCGGCTGGTCGATGAATTTGCCGATTTCGGCAAAAGCCACGATATCGTCATAGCGGGCGCTGATTTCGGCATGACTCATGCCGGCCAGCACTCCGCTGAAAAAGATGTTCTGGCGACCGGTGAATTCGGGATTGAAGCCGGCTCCCAACTCCAGCAGGGCCGAGATCTTGCCATTTACCTCCACCTGGCCGGAACTGGGCCGGGTAACCCCGCAGATTATCTTCAGCAGGGTCGACTTGCCGCTCCCGTTGAAGCCCACGATGCCGTAGGCCTGGCCCGCGGCCAGTTCGAAACTGACTCCGTCGAGCGCGAAAAAATCCCGATGGTAATGTTTTTTGAAAGGATAAAGAGCGTCTTTCAGGCGGTCCGCGGGAGAATCATAAATGCGGTATTTTTTGGCAAGATTAACCGCTTTGACAGCGGTCTGTGCAGAAGTGGCCGTCAATTTTTCAACCCGTCGCTTATTCAGATCCGACCCGGCAGAATTCCGGGGCCGTTGGATGGTGCACCAGGTAACTCAACCCGCTGGTCAGGCAAAAAGCGCACTCCGGCTGGTTTTGCCGCTGCGCCAGGCAGGCTTCAAGATCATCGTCAAAAAGGCTGCCGCAGGAATAGCCGGCATGTCCTTTCGGCAGGTAGCAGCAGGTCAGGATATTGACCTCTTCGTCCAGCACCAGGATCTCGTACTGGGGACACCGGTAAGTTGATGGCACCCGCCTGACCTTGTCCGCCATATCCGCCAGCAACAGGTTTTCACCCAACTCTTTCAGTTCCGCAACCTTCAAGCGCTCCTGCAGGTAGGCCTTGGCCCGGTCATAGTCGGCGATAAAAGCGTAATAGGGAAAAAACTCCATTCCCAGCTCCCGGGTAAAGGCCCGGGCCGGGGCGATCTCGTCAAGGTTAAACTGGTAGATATGAAAAAATACCTGGCTCCGACCGCCATAGTCCAACTGCCGCAAACGGTCGGCAAAACGCCGGATATTCTCTTTGACCGTGGAAAAATTAAAACCGTGAATGCGGTCATATGAGGCCTGCGAAAATCCGGGCAGGGAAAAACTGAGCTCTTGAAGATTGGAGATCATGGCCGGGCTGAATTCACGGTAGAGTGATGCATTGGTGCTCAGGGAAAAATGAACCCGCCGGGAGTTGAGGCAGGCAAGAATCTTTTCCAGGTCGGGGTGGAGAAAGGGCTCTCCCCAGTTGAATAGAAAGATTTCGGTCTGAGCCTCGATCAGCCCCCTCTCTAAAAGCCGGTCGAGAGCCCGGGCGAAAAGTTCCGGGGCAATGAAACGGCCTTGCGGTCTCCGCCCCGCCCCGGTAACGCAGAATGGGCACCTGGCGTTGCAGGCTCCACTGATTTCAAAATAGACCTGCTTAAACACCGGACGGCCCCCGTTTCCCGGCCGGATCCGCGGCCGGCGCCCGCTGGCCCGCCATTTTCAGGGCCTGCCGCCGCCGCCAGTCGCGCCAGCGCCGGGCCAGCGATTTGGCCGGCTGGCGGGCAATTACCACGCTGTCCCGCCACAAGCTGCTGTCATCGTCACAGGCTGACGTGGTGTCCGTGGTAAACGCCTCGAGAATCTCGAAACCGGACCAGGCCGCCAGGGCCGCCATGCCATCCCGGTAAAAACGCCAGCAGTCAACCGGAAAGCGGTGCTCGGGACCGCCGGAAGGGGCGACCAGGCAACAGAGCCCGCCGGGCTTTAAGATCCGGCTGATCTCCAGCATCGTCAGCCAGAAATATTCTATATGCTCCAGCGCCTGACCCGAAATCACCACGTCTGCCGAATCACTGCCCAGCTCCGGCCAGCGATAGGGATCCTTGAGTGCGATATCGACATTGGGCCCGGGGCTGACATCAAGCCCCAGATAGCGCCAGGCCGTCTCCCCGAACAGGGGCCGATAGGAGCCGTTGACATCGTAACTGCCGAGATCGGCGATGACCAGGGATTCCCGCTCGCGGCCCGCCAGGTAACGCTCACGGAAGGCGGTCATATTTTTGTAGGAACTCTGGTGCATCAGAAACCAGGCCGGCTGCGGTTACAGGACATCGGCGAAATGGGGGCGCAGGCGCTTGAAAACCAGGGCCCCGAGGGCCAGCACCAGCAGGGCCACGCTCCAGAAGTAAAGCCCCCAGCGCCAATCCTGCCAGAAGGGAACTCCGTAGATAAAAGAATCCCGGTATCCCTGGACAATATAATAGATGGGGTTGAGCTTGAGCAGGGTCTGGACTCCGGGCGGCATGATCCGGATATCCCAGAAAATCGGCGTCGTCCAGAAGCCGATCTGCAGCAGCAGCTGCACCACCTGGCCGGTATCCCGGAACAGGACATTCAAGGCCGCGCTCAGCCAGCTCAACCCGAGAACCAGGACCACCATGGCCATGTAGTAGTAGAGCGCCTGGAAGATCCAGATTTTCAGGGGAATGCCGTAACCCAGCAGCAGCACCAGCAGCAGCGCCAGAAATATGAGGTGGCTGACCAGGGCGGCGCCGACCGTGGCCACCGGCAGCACCGAGGTCGGAAACTGGACCTTGCGCACCAGGTGCGGGTTGGCCACGATACTCCCGGTGGCCCGGCTCCAGATTTCGGAAAAATTGAACCAGGGCGCCATGCCGGCCGTCAGCCAGACCGAAAACGGGACATTCTGCATCGGCCTGGACTTCAGCCCGAAACCGAAGACAAACCAGAATATCAGGATCAGGAAAAGCGGGTTGACAATGGTCCAGACAAAGCCCAGCCGGGAACCGACATACTGGGTCGCAACCTCCCGTTTGACCAGTTCCAGAATCAGGTGGCGGCGAACCAGGAGCAACCTGAAAAAATCGCGCAGGCGGCGCAGCATCAATGAAAACTTTCCCGGTCGGCCAGCGGCCGCCGCAAAATCTGAAAACGCTCCAGCCGGCCGCGGCAGCGGGCCCGGGCCACGGTGCCGGGATGAACCCTCGCCACATTTTCTCCCCGCCGGCATTCCAGTTCAAGCACGGTGGTGGTAAAATCATTCAGGGCCGGAGAAATCACCTCAATTTCAGCACCCGCTTCCAGCCCGGCCTTGACCTTCAGATCCACCAGGCTGCAGTCTGTTGCCGAATCGTACTCTAACACCCGGTCCACGAGGGCGACGAACTGGTAGTTGCGCAGATAGGTGGAATCTTCATAGACCTGCAGGGCGGAAACCCCGGCGGTGTCGGCTCTGCCCTCAATGAAGCCTTCAGTATAGCGTCGATGGCTGACCCGGGTCAATTCATTTTTCCAGGCCGCCAGGGCGGCAGGGGAAAACCGGTTTTCAGCCAGGCGATCGAGAGCCTGGCGGTAGACCCTGGTAACCACGGCCACGTAATAGGAACTCTTCATGCGCCCTTCGATTTTGCATGAACTGATCCCGGCAGCGGCCAGTTCCGGAAGCCGGGCCAGCAGGGAAAGGTCCCGGGAATTGAAGATGTAACTGCCCCGCTGGTCTTCTTCCAGGCTCAGGTACTGGCCAGGCCGAGTCTCTTCCGACAGGGCATAACTCCAGCGGCAGGGCTGGGCGCAGTCGCCCCGGTTGGCCTGCCGCCCGGTCAGGGCGGCACTCAACAGGCAGCGCCCGGAATAGGCCATGCACATGGCCCCGTGCACAAACACCTCGAATTCAAGCCCGGGCGCCCGCCGGATAATTTCGGCGATCTCAGCCAGCGGCAGCTCCCGGGCCAGGTTTATCCGGCGGACTCCCTGCCGCTGCCAGAAAAGGGCGCTCCGGTGATTCAGGGTATTGGCCTGGGTACTGAGATGGAGGGGGGTTGCAGGCAGAAGCTCCCGGCACAAAGTGAGAACCCCGGGATCGGCGACAATCAGGGCATCCGGCGGCCGGAAAGCAAATTCTTTCAGGAAGGCGGCCAGCGGACCTAAATCGTGGTCGCCGGCAAACAGGTTCACGGTCAGGTAGGCCTTGACCCCGTGGCGGCGGCAAAAAGCGATCGCGCTTTTCAACTGGGAGAGAGAGAAATTTCCCGCCCGCGCCCGCAGGCTGAAATCACGGCCCCCGAAATAGACGGCATCAGCGCCGTAAGCCACGGCAATTTCAAGCTTTTCCTGGTTGCCGGCGGGAACCAGCAACTCAGGCTTTATCATTCTCCATAATTTCGCTGCCGTAGCGTTTCAGATTTTCGGCGATATGCAGGATATTGCGCTCGACGATCTCCCGGGCCTGGTGCCCGTCCCGGGCTTCAAAGGCCGAGATCAGGTCTTTGTGGGTGTTGGAACAGGCAATGAAAACTTCGGGATGATCGAAAAAGACCTTCTCCAGGCGGCGGATATGATAACCCATGTGCTGAATCAAGCCCAGCAGCTTGCGATTTGGAGTTTTTTGCAGGAAGGTCTGGTGAAACTCATCATGAACACGCAGAAACTGCGTAAAATCTCCCTCTTTTACGGCCCTGGCCTCTTCTTCGTTCAGTCGCCTAAGTTTATTCAGCTCCCTCTCCCCCAGGGCCTCCGCTACCCCCCCGGCGGCAAAGCCCTCGATGCAGGCCTTGATCTGGAAATATTCGTAGAGATCTTCGAGCGAAAATTCGCTGACGATGGTCCCCCGGCGAGGGATGATGGAAACAAAACCTTCGCTTTCCAGCATCCGGATAGCCTCGCGGATCGGCGTCCGGCTGATATGCAGTTCATCGGCCAGCTTGGCCTCCGAAATCTTTTCTCCCGCTTTCAACTTGCCGACAATAATCGCTTCACGAACAAAATTGGCAATCTTGTCCGGTAACGGCTGGTGTTCCGCGATGCTGTTTTCCAGGGTATTGATTCTCATATGTCACACCTCTAACTTGTAACTTAAAAAAGGGTCTCGGTCTCTCGGCTCGATCGAACCCGGTTTTGGCAAAAGGCCGTTTCCTGTCTTACGGGTGCTTTTCCTCAAATTATCAAGGAAAACAGGATAAGATTGACACCAATTACAGTCCCGGCCGGCCACCGCTGCCACACAGCCGCCGCCAGTGTACAACCTCGATAAAAACCGGAACTTGAGTAAGAAAGGCGGGTTTTTATAAAATCAACGTAACTATTCAGCTACATCCGGGGTCGGGCGCGGCTTTTCTTCGCTAAACGTTAAGATTTCTGTTTTTCCTCGCGCTCGCTCCGCCCGCATTGCAAAACTCGCTACGCTCAGACAGTTGCAATGCTTATGGGCTCCCGCTCGC
>WFRT01000091.1 GCA_015486445.1 Pseudomonadota bacterium
GACCAGCATGTCCCGGTCGGGGCTGTCGGACCACTGGAAGCGGTACTTGGTCGTACTTTGTACGGTGATGTCAGCCCCTCCCAGCTCCATGGCCATCGCCGTGGTCGCCAGAAAACAGCATCCCACGATCAGCCAGATCGCAAGCTTCAGTCGTTGCCAATGTTGTCCAGCCATTTAATGAGTCCCCTGTCTGTGGTTTTTACTGTTACCCGTTTAAGTCAGAAACCGGCTTGACACGAGTCTAATCATGAAAAACGCCAACCTGTACTGCCGGCGCAGCGGTTGGTAAAAATTTCTCAAGCGCAGCCGCAGGCAGCGCTGCTGCAAAGAATTAGCAAACAGAAATTAACTTATCTTAATTTGCCTTTGCCGTCAATAAGAAAATGTGGTGAAGAGGTTGTTTTCTCTGCTTGCCGGAGTCTCATTAAGGTTGTACTTGTCAGGTATGTCGATAGAAACACTGGGAATTATCAAGGGGGGGAATTTTTCGGTTTTTTCGCCGCTGGCGGTCGCTTTGTTTGCAAAGGGATGCTGGTCGGGAGGTGTTTGACCGGGAGATCGCGGTTGCTGCAAATTCGTATCGCCAGGCTGGAGGGATAAAAAAGCCCCCGGCCGGGGCCGGAGGCTTTGGGGGTTGACTGGCTGCCTGTGATGGGGGGTCAGGAGTGAACCTTTGCCAGGGGAATTATGACGGGCTCAATTTCTTCGCCGCCTTCTCTTCTGTCGAGAGTTGTTCCGACCTCTTCATCGACGCGGCTTGCCGGGCGGCTGGTGGTCCGGGCCTCGGCTTTTTTCTTGCGATAGTGGTCGGCCGAACAGAGGATGATGGCGGTAAAAACCATCGAACCCCAGATGATGACCAGGGGAACGACAAAAAGATTAAGGGAGGGGATGAAGGCCGCGGGAATGGCCAGTATGCCCATGACCTTGCCGAAAATAAAACATAAGGCCCCGACCCGGGTCAGCGGCGAAATTGATTGAATAACGGTAATGAAATCTGCCGGTTCGTTGCCGATGGCTTGATAACCCCGGCTGTATCTGCGAATCTGGCTGGCAGTCATTAGACGGCTCCCTTAGGTTGCGGGCTCGATTGCTTCGCGGTCGAGTCTGTGAAAAATGTCATTAAGTGCTCGTGTATAAAATATACTATATAGAATATCTTTTGTCAACTGTTTTTCTTTTGCATTCAATTCTGTTTTCAGCTTTTAGCCGTTGTATTAATTTCAGGGGGCTTCATCAACGGATGGCGGAGCCGGGGACCCGCGGCGCATACCCTCCAGGTCAAGGGTGATGAAACGGTAGCCGGTTTGTCCGATCCGCTCGACCACTATTTTCCGCACTCTTTCATCCAGCAGGTGCGGCAGCTTTTCTTTTTCAATCTCAATCCGGCATAGATCCTTGTGGTCCCGTACCCGGACCGGGTCAAAGCCAAGTTCATGCAGAATCGCTTCGGCCCGCTCTATGCGTTCCAGCCGGGCCCTGGTTATCGGGCTTGAATGGGGAATCCGGGTGGCCAGGCAGGAAAAAGCCGGCCGGTCCCAGGAGGCGAGACCGAGTTGCCGGGCGGCGGCGCGGATCTCCTGTTTAGTAAAGCCCAACTCCAGGAGCGGGCTGACCACCCCAAGTTCCCTGACCGCCTCGCGGCCGGGGCGGTATTCCTTTAAATCATCACGGTTGCTGCCTTCGACAAGAACGCTTTCCGGCTGCCACCGACGGGCCGCGTCAAGAGCCAGGGTGAGCAGGTGGCGTTTGCATAAATAGCAGCGTTCCGGGGGGTTGCGGATGAACTCCTGCATGGCCATTTCCCGGGTTCGCAGCCTCAGCAGGTCCACCCCCAGAACGGCCGCCGTCTGCCGGGCCCGTTCCTGTTCCCGCCCGGGCCGCAGCGGGGATTCCCCGGTGATGGCCAGAACCCTGGCTTTTCCCCGGGCGAGGGTCGCCGCCGCCAGCAGCAGAGAACTGTCAACGCCGCCGGAAAAGGCCACGGCAATCTGCTTGTATCCGGCCAGGTGTTTAATCAGCTGTTGAACCTTGTCCGCCATAAATTACATAAAAATTATAAGGTTTGAACGGAAATTGGTTTATGGTATAGTCTTGGTCTTGGCCGCTTGGCCGGCAACCCGGCGCCCGGGTTCGGCGGGGGTGATGCGGCCGGCGCTGTGGAGCCGGGGCCGACATGAAAACGGACCGCCCGGAAAAACCCGGGAAAAGACCTGAACAAAGGAGGGAAAGACAATGACACAGCTTAAAGGAAGTCAGACGGAAAAAAATATTCTAGCCGCTTTTGTGGGCGAGAGTCAAGCCCGGAATCGCTACACCTATTTCGCCAGCCAGGCGAAAAAAGAGGGGTATGTGCAGATTTCGGCCATCTTTGCCGAGACCGCGGACCAGGAGAAGGAGCATGCCAAGCGTTTGTTCAAGTTGCTGCCGGGCGGTGAGGTCGAGGTCTGCGGCGCTTTTCCCGCCGGCAAAGTGGACTCCACCCTGGAAAACCTCAAGGCCTCGGCCGCCGGTGAAAATCACGAGCATACCCAGATGTACCCGGGGTTTGCCGCCGTGGCCCGGGAGGAGGGGTTTAACGAGATTGCGGAGATCTTCCTGGCCATCGCGGTGGCTGAAAAGCAACATGAAAAACGTTTTCTCGATCTCGCTGGAAATATTGCCGCCGGGCGGGTTTTTCAGCGCGACCAGGAGGTTGTCTGGCGCTGTCGCAACTGCGGCTACCTGCACCGGGGGCGGGAGGCGCCCGAGGTCTGTCCGGCCTGTGCCCATGCCCGGGCTCATTTTGAACTGCTCGGGGAAAACTACTGATAGGTTTTGGCGGGAGCTTCCGGGTTCAGGTTCGGTTCTCTGGGCTTAGGCGCCGGCGGTGGCGGCGCCGGGTGAGAGTGACAAGTCAACCGGCGGCATCGGCGACCTTCCTGGCGCCGATGCCGCTTTTTTTTCAGCGCGGGATCTCCAGCATTTTCCGCAGGGCCCGGCGGGCCCGGTCGGCGATGGCGGGGTCCACCGTGACCGTCGGCTCCAGGGTCTCGAGAGCCCGGGCCAGATCGGCCAGCGAGATCAGTTTCATGTCCCGGCAGATCATGCTGTTTGCGGCCACCGGGTGGAAGACTTTTTCGGGACATTCCCGGCGCAGGGGATGGAGCATGCCCTCTTCGGTGCCGATGATGAACTCCCGGGCTGCAGATTTCCTGACGTAGTCAAACATGCCGCCGGTGCTCAGCACCGCGTCCGCCAGGGCGGCGACCTCGGGCCGGCATTCAGGGTGGACGATGACCAGGGCTTCGGGGTGAGCCGCGCGGGCCCGGGCGACGGCTTGTGGGGCGAGCTGCTCGTGGACCGGGCAGAAACCATCCCATTTGAGCAGCTGCCGACCGGTTTGCTGCTCGACGAAACTGCCCAGGTTGCGATCCGGAACGAAGATGATTTCCTTTTCCGCAGGGATCGAGTTAACCACGTTGACGGCGTTGCCGGAGGTGCAGCAGATATCGCTTTCGGCCTTGACCGCAGCGGAAGAGTTGACGTAGGTGACGACCACGGCCCCGGGATGACGGCGCCGTTTTTCCCGCACCGCCGCGGCCGTGGCCATGTCGGCGAGGCCGCAGCCGCAGTTAAGTTTGGGCAGGACGACCCTTTTGTCCGGGGCCAGGATGGCGGCGCTTTCGGCCATGAAGCTGACCCCGCAGAAGACGATCACCGGAGCCTCGAGACGGGCGGCTTCGATACTCAAGCCCAGGGAGTCTCCGGTGATGTCGGCGATATCCTGGATCTCGGCCGGTTCGTAATTGTGGGCCAGGATAACCGCTCCCCGGCTTTTTTTCAAAACCTCGATTTTTTCCCGCAGCATTTCACTCATCCGCACAAATTCTCCCGTCAATAATGCTTCAGCGGCAGTTTTCCAGTGGTTGCGCCGCTTTCCCCGCTTGGGGCCGATAAGCTCAGCCGCCCAGTTCCCGGGAGCGCCGGCAGGCGCTCTGCAGGGCCTGATTGAAAGCGTGCCGCAGGTTGTTTTTTTCCAGCTCGGCCAGACCGGCAATGGTGGTTCCGCCGGGCGAAGTGACCATGTCCTTGAGTTCCATCGGATGGCGCCCGCTGGTTTTGACGAGTTCGGCCGAACCGAGCATCGTTTCAACCACCAGCTTGCGGGCGAGATCACGGCCGAGGCCGAGACCGACGGCGGCATCGAGCAGGGCTTCTATGACCAGGAAGATGTAAGCCGGGCCGCTGCCCGAAACCGCGGTCACCATGTCCATCGCGCTTTCCGGAACCACCACGGTCTCCCCGAGCACCGCGAAGATAGTTTCGGCGGTTTCCAGGTGGGCGGTGGTGGCGTGGCGGCCCCCGGCGAGGGCTGAAATCCCGCGGTTGATCAGGGCCGGGGTGTTGGGCATCACCCGGACCAGCGGCACCTCCTGCAAGAGGGGCTTTTCCAGCCGCCGGCAGGGGACCCCGGCAGCGATTGAAAGCAGCAGGTGATCGGGGGTCAGGCGGTCGGCGATTTCCGCCATCACCGGGTCGATGACCTGGGGTTTGACGGCCAGGATGACGATTTCGCAACCGGCGACCAGCTCTTGGTTGTCAGTCGGGATGGACAGGGGAAATTCATCCTCCAACTGCCGGCGGGTGCTTTCCAGGGCATCCCAGGCCAGGATGGCCGGGGCCGGTTGGCTGCGGCACAGGCCCTTGATGATCGCCCGGCCCATGTTGCCGCCACCGATAATGCCGATGCGGAATCGGGAAAGTTCCATTGTGTTTTCCTCCGGAATGAAGTTTTAAGTTGTTGTCCGGGTCCGGCGGCAATCGTCTTGCGCCAGCCGGTCGAGGATGCCGGCGACCAGCAGCGGGAACATTATTTCATGGTGCCCGATGAACTGCAGGCCCCGGCCCCGGTCCAGGGTCGGGCGCCGGACCACATTTTCGAAGGCCCGGTAATGGCGGATGAAATCCATGTTGACGGTGGTCAAATGATCAACCGGGTGGCCGAGATTGCGGGCCAGGGAGATCGCCTTGAGGAAGACTTCGGGAAGGATGACGGCCGAACCCAGGTTGATGTAGACGCCGTTGTCGAGTTTGCTGACCAGGGCGCAGAAACGGTCGAAATCCCTGAGCGAGGCCTGGCCGATGGCGGCCCCGTCGGCGGCCGGGTGCATGTGGATGATGTCGGTCCCCAGGGCGACATGAACGGTTGCCGGCACCTGCATCCGGTAGCATTGTCCGAGCAGGCTGAACTCCCGGTGCGGAAGGTTCTCTTCCCAGATCATGCGGCCGACGGCTTCTCCGAGGCCGAGCCCGTCGCGGCTGCCGCTGGAGATTGCCCGGTTGAGCATCTCCCCGGTCTCCCGGGCCATGCCGAAGCTCCCGGTGGTGATGCCGTCGGCCACCTCTTCCGAGGTGTGGCCGGCACAGGCCAGTTCGAAGTCGTGGATAATCCCGGCCCCGTTCAGGGCGATGCCGCTGATAATCTTCTTTTCCGCCAGTTCGATAATCAGCGGGGCCAGGCCGACCTTGATTACATGGGCTCCCATGCCCAGCAGGACCAGGTGGTTTTTGCGATGGATGTCGACAATGATGTCGATCAATTCCCGCAGATCATCGGCGGCCAGGAAGGCCGGCAGCCGGGCGATGAAGTCCCCGATGGTCTCCCGTCCGGTCAGGCGCCCGGCCATGCCGTCGAGGTTGACCTTGCTCGGCCGCGAGGCCAGCTCGTAAGTGCGGAAGCGGGATTTGTCGAGTTTTGGAAAGGTCATGCGAACAACCCGTTTTCGATGCCCTCGCAAAGAAGATGGCCAAGGAGCAGGTGGGCCTCCTGGATGCGAGCCGTGTTGTCGGCCCGGACCAGCAGGCAGATGTCACAGAGTTCGGTGCAATAGCCGCCGTCCCGGCCCAGCATCCCGATGGTGGTCAGGCCCATTTCGCGGGCTCGGGCCAGGCCGCTGATGATGTTGTCCGAGGTTCCGCTGGTGGTCAGGGCGATGGCGACGTCGCCCGGGCGGCCGAGACCGCTGAGCTGGCGCCGGAAGAGTTCGGCAAAAGCGTAGTCGTTGCCGATGGCGGTGGTCACGGCGGCGTCCGGGACCAGGGCCAGGGCGGCCAGGGGGTGTCGGTCACGCTGGAAGCGGTTGATAAGCTCGGCGGCCAGGTGCTGGGCCTGGGCGGCGCTGCCGCCGTTGCCGAAAAAGAGAATCTTGCCGCCCTTGTTGAGCGCCCGGCAGCAGGCGGCGATGGCCGTTTCGAGGGCCGGGCCGCACTCTCCGGGGAGAGCTTCCAGCATCTTCCTGAGGTCTGCGGCCGCATTTTCCAGGGCCCGTCCGGGTGATAGTCTTTCCATGTTTTTCATCTATCGTAAAATGGTCGGGAAAGCAAGTTTTATGGAAAGAACTCCAGTTTCGGGAGGCGTTCCACCAGCCCCAGTTCGTGGGCCTGGCGATAGAAGAGCCTGAGTCCGGCCAGGGCCGGTTGATCGAGGCGGTAGGAGATGGCCTGCTGCCAGTAGGCGAGCAGCTGCTCCCGGGTGAAGCCGGAGGACTCTGCCAGCCGGCCGGCCAGTTCGCCCCGCCGGGCCGGCAGGCCGGCGACGATCTGAAGGAGCCGGGCATGAAGCTGGTTTAAGGATGCGGCCTTTTTCGGCAGGATCTCCCGCCGGCCGAGCCAGAGGGCGTAGACGAAAGGCAGCCCGGTAAAATGGTGCCAGAGTTTCCCCAGGTCGTAGACCTGGTAGCCTTCCGGGGGATGGTGGAAGAGTTTCAGGGCCCGGTCGCCAATCACCAGGGCCGCCGGCGGTCCGACAGACCGGGAGAATTCTCCCGGGCGAAAAGAGAGTTTGGCCAGGGGAATTTCCAGGAACCGGGCCAGGATGATCTTGAGTAAAAAAATTGAGGTCAGCGAGTGACTGGTCAGGGTAATCTCGGCTCCCGCCAGTTGCCCGGGCGGTTTCCGGCTCACCAGCAGGACGCTGCGGACTTCGGCTACTGAAGCGATAGCGATGTCGGGCAGGATGAAATAGTTTTCCCCGGGACTTGTGGCCGGCAGGATCGAAGACGAAGGGCTGATGTCGATGGCGCCGCTTTCAAGCCCGTGGTTGAGCTCGGCCGGGTTGCCCCCGACCAGCTCAAGAGGGGGATTTTCGGAGCCCCGCCGCAGACCTTCGTAGAGGGGAACGCAGTTGAGGTAGTCGATGCGGCCGAGAGTCAGGTTTGCAACTGGCATTGAAGTCACTTGGCGGCCGTCAGCAGGGCTCCGTAATCACGCCCCTGGGCTCCGGGATGGCGGTTGAGGCGCTCCCGGCGGCGCTCCCAGAAGGAGAGGTTGGCGGCCTGGGGCGGGAGACCGGGTGCTACCGCGGCATAGAGAAAGAGGGCGCTGAAAAAATTTTCCCGCTTGAGCAGCAGCTTGATGCGCTTGTCCCCCCGGCCCAGGCGGTAGAAGATGGTAAAGATATCCCGGATCGCGTAGCGCTGGACCCGGGGCAGGTTGAAGCACTGGTTCAGGGGTTTCAGCAGTTCGTCAATTTTTTCCTGGATCAGGTTGAGGCGGATTTCGGCACCCGGGGGATAGGATTCAAGCATGGCCGGCAGCAGCAGAACGCTCAAGACCATGCGTTCCAGCTCCCGGTCGTTGTCGGCTGTCGGGAAAAAACTTTCGGCCTGTCTGAGGAGCGGCAGGGAACGGTCGAGCCGGTCGGTTATGGTGTCCGGCAGCCAGTGCCGGTTGACTGCGAACTTGCGGCCGGCGGCCAGTACGGCGGCGGTGTTTTTCTTGGCGTAGAAGCCCTTGAGTTCTTCCCGCATCCGGGCCGGTGGAATCTCCTTTAAGGCCGGGGCGGCCTGGGTCAGAGCCCGGGCGGTCTGCTCCTCTATGGTAAAATCGAGGCGGCAGGCAAACTCCAGGGCCCGCAGGACCCGGACCGGGTCTTCAGCGAAGCGCCGGTCGGGATCGCCGATGATGCGGATGACCCGGTTGTCGAGGTCCTCCAGCCCGTTGACATAGTCGATCACCGAAAAATCGGCGATGTTGTAAAACAGGGCATTGATCGTGAAGTCGCGGCGCCGGGCGTCTTCGGCCGGGGTGCCGAAAAGATTGTTGGCCTGGGTCTGGTCCCTGATCTCGGGATCGTCCTGTTCCGGGGCGAAGGGCCGACGGAAAGTGGCGATCTCGTAGAGTTGAGGAGTCGGACGCCCGTTTTGGTAGAAGTAGATGTGGACCAGGCGGAAACGGCGGCCGATAATCCGCGAGTTGCGGAAAAGCCGCTTGATCTGTCTCGGGGTGGCATCGGTGACGATGTCGAAATCGGCCGGGTCGCGGCCGAGAAGCAGATCGCGGACCGCGCCGCCGGCGAGATAGGCGAGAAAACCGTGGTTTTTCAGCCGGTAGAGGATTTTGACGGCGTTGGGAGCGATTTTCTTGCGGGAAATGGGATGCTGCGCCCGGGGGATGACGCGGGCCGCGGCCGGGTCGTCGGCTGGCGGGCGGGGCGGAGTGGACTTGATGGTCATGGACAGGGGGTAATCCAAACGGCTGAAATTTTTCCAGGTTGAGTTTTTATCTGGCTTACAGTATTAGTCAGAATTAGCTCTGTTTAATAATGTGGTACCGGCCTATAACAGAGAAAGATTGTCCAGGCAAAGTTTTTTTTGCCATGTCGGGCGGTGATTATGGCGGGGAAAGTGGAAGACAGCGGCGGCTCCGGGCTGACCCGGGCCGAACTGGAAGCGGAACTCAGGCGTTCCCGGGAAGAGGTTTTGGTTCTCAAGGAACGGCTCGACAACCTTCTGGCCGGCAAGGACGGAGATCGCTCGGTGGCCGAAATCCTGCGGGAAACCGCGTTCCAGCAGGCCCTGTTGATTGCCGAACTGCGGGAAAAGGAGGACGCCCTGAAAAAGCTGGTGATTACCGACGGCCTGACCGGTCTCTACAATCATCGCTATTTTCAGCAGCGCCTGCGTGAGAGTTTCGAGCGTCGCCGCCGCTACTCCAATTATGGCGAACTCTCCCTGATCATGATCGACATTGACAACTTCAAATACTACAATGACACCTATGGCCATCCGGCCGGAGACAAGGTTTTGCAGAAGGTTGCCGAGGTTCTCCTTGACAATGCCCGCCATAGTGACATCGTTGCCCGTTACGGTGGCGAAGAGTTCGCGGTTCTCTGCCACGGCAACCTCAGGGAAACCGCCTGCGCGGCCGAACGGTTCCGCCGGGAGATCGAAAAAACGGAGTTTCCCGGCCAGGATACCATGCCTCTGCTGGCCGGCCAGTCCCGGGGCACTCTGACGGTCTGTTTAGGGGTAGGCACCTATGACGGGACCATGAAAGAGCCGGGCGAGTTGGTAAACCGGGCCGACGAAAAACTCTACCGGGCCAAAAAAGAGGGGAGGAACCGGGTTGTTTCTTGATTTTCTTTCACATCTTAAGGTAATCCATTTTTTTATCCTCCTGGTGGCGATCAACCTGGTGGCCGCGGCCCTGCAGTTCTTTTTTCCTGCCTCCAACAGCGTCTTCGTCATCTCGCTGCTGGTTCACCTGTCCCAGGCGGTGGTCCTGATCTGGTTTATGGTCAGGATCGTGCGCCCGGTGAGAAAAGGTTTTGATGAACTGGTGGTCCTGGTAAACAAATTTCGCAATCTTACGCCCGGAACCGGGCCGGGCCGGGCCCCCGACTGGACCGTGGACCTCGGCGGCCACGACAAGATTCTCAAGGAGTCGATCCGGGTCCTGGAAGAACAGTACGAGAGTCTGCTTGCCCACACCAGCCAACTGGAGAATTTCTCCCGGGTTCTGGAACAGCAGAACCGGAAAGTTCATGAAAGCCGGCAACGCTACCGTCAGACCCTGGACGCTCTTGAAGACGGTGTTTTCCTGGTTGACGACAAGTTTGTCATCCGCTCGATCAACCGGGCCGAAGCCGCCTATTTCGGGGCGACGCCCAAGGAACTGGTGGGTCGGCACTGTTACGAGGTATTTCGCCACGAGACCTCTCCCTGTGCCGACTGCTGGCCCCGGGAGTGCCTGCGGGACGGCAACAGCCGCAGTCGGCTCAGGGTCCGGAACAAACGGGCCGGCCGGGAGTATGTCAATATCCACTACTACCCGATTTTTCACGAGGGGGACAGCCGCTGGGAAGTCGTGATCTATATCAAGGACATCAGTTTCCTGACGAAAATGGAGGAGCAGGCGGTGCGGATGGAGAAGATGTCCAGCATCGGCCAGATGGCGGCCGGCATCGCCCACGATTTGAACAATTATCTGACCGGGGTTTTCGGCGTGGTGCAGCTTTTAAGGATGTACAGCGAGGTTCCGGTTGACGAGCGGAACCCGGAAAAGGAGATTCGGCTGCTCGAACGTCTCGAGGGCCAGGTTGAAGCCCTCAACCTGATGGCCGGCAACCTGATGGTTTTTTCCCACCCGGACCGCAAGGAAAAATTCCCGCTTTCTCTCAATCAGGTGATCGATGATGCCCTGGTTTTCAGCCGCTATGAACTGGAACGGGAGCAGGTCGAGGTGGTTCGGGAGTTTGCCGATGACCTGCCCCTGGTCAACTGCGAGAAAGGCCAGATCCAGCAGGTGCTGATCAACCTGCTGCTCAATGCGGCCGAAGCGGTGCGGGAGCGAAAGCCGGAGGCCGGCACCGGTTTTTCCGGCCGGATCGTGGTGGCCACCGGCCGGGAGGATGAGAAAAGGGTTTTCTTTGCCGTCCGTGACAACGGCGTCGGAATCCCGGCCGAAAACCGTGAGTTCTTATTTGAGCCTTTCTATACCACCAGGCCGCCGGCTGAGCGTGAACAGGGCGGGGCCACCGGCCTGGGCCTGTTTACGGCCCGGACGATCGTGGTCCAGCACGGCGGCGAGATCAGTTTTTCCAGCCAGCCCGGCCGGGGCAGCGTTTTCAAGGTCGTTCTGCCCCGGGACGGGGAATCATAGCTTCTTGAGCATGGCGATTTCGTCGCAGTCCGGGAACTTGGCGCATTTCAGACAGTCCCCCCAGATCTTATGGGGAAGCCGGTTCTTGTCAATGCGAAGATAGCCGAGCCGGGAGAAGAACTGTTCCTGGTAAGTCAATGTAAAAACCTGTCTCAAGCCCAGCCGCAAGGCCTCCTTCTCACACTCGGCAACCAGCTTCCGGCCCACCCCCCGGCGGCAGAACTCCTTGTCCACCGCGAGCGAGCGGATCTCTCCCAGGTCTTCCCAGCAGACATGCAGGGCGCCGACTCCGAGCACACTGTTTCGGGGGTCTTCGAAGATCAGGAAATCCCTTAAGTTTTCATAGAGATCATTGCGGGAACGGGGCAGCAGCAACCCCTGTTCGGCATAGAAGGAAAGAAGTTCCTGGATGGGGAGAATGTCATTGACGGTAGCCGGGCGGATCATGGGGCCTCCAGATTCCGGGTTGCCTGCTCGAGGGCCTCGGCCCGCAGTTTACGGGCCAGTTCTTCGGCCTGACGGCTGATTCTGGCCCCGCTGCCCATGCGGGCCAGTTCCTGGATTATCCGGGACTCGTTTCCGGGGTGTAGATATTCCAGGTTGATGACGGTTTTCCGGTCTTTCGGGTGGTTGGCTTTGGTGACTACGAAATGGTGCTCGGCAAAAGCCGCGACCTGGGGCAGGTGGGTAACGGAGAGGACCTGGTGGCGGCCGGCGATGGCGGCCAGTTTACGGCCGACCGCGGCCGCGGTCGGGCCGCCGAGACCGGTGTCGACCTCGTCGAAAATCAGGGTCGGCACCCGGTAACGGCCGGCGACCACGGTCTTTAAGGCCAGCAGCAGGCGGGAGAGTTCCCCGCCCGAGGCCACCCGGTCGAGCGGGGCCGGAGCTTCGCCGGGATTGGCGGAGAAGAGAAAGGTTACCCGGTCGGCCCCGTTTTGGCCGAGATCCGTGTCGCTGACTTCTACCCTGAAGCGGGCTTTGGGCAGGTGCAGGTCACGGAGCGCCCGGGTTACTTCATCGCCGAGGATGCGGGCCTGCCGCCGCCTTTTCCGGCTTAAATCCTGCGCCGCCTGCACCGCCGCCTCATGCAGCCGGGAAACCTCCTCCTTGCGGCGCGCTTCTTCGTGGTCCCGGTTTTCCCAGTTTTCCACTTTGATCTTGAGTTCTTCCCGCAGCCTGACCAGTCCTTCGACGTCAGTGGCAAAGCGCCTCTTAAGCTGTTCCAGGGCCGCCAGGCGGGCCTCGGTCTCTTCGATCGTCTGTTCGTCGATCTCCAGTCTCTCGAGATAGTCGGCACACTCCTGGTGCAGATCCTGAAGGGTGTCGATAACCGTGGTCAGGGCTTCCTCGAACCGGGGCGCCGCGGGATCCCGGCGACCCAGTTCGAGCATCGTCTCCTGGAGACGGTAGCAGTTGTCGAGAAGTGCATCGTCCCCGGTATAATTGAGTCTTTCGGCTTCCCGGGCGAGCTCCTGCAGGCGCCCCAGCTGCTGGAACTGGCGCTGGCGTTCAAGCAGTCTCTTTTCCTCTTCCGGATCGAGTTCGAGCTGGTTGAGCCGGGCCAGTTGGTGGAGATGATAGTCCATCTGCCGGGCCTCCTCCGCCAGTTCCTGCTGCCACTGGGCCAGTTCCTGCTCCCGGCGGCGCCAGGTTTGGAACAATTCCCGGTAGCGGCTACCGGCGCTTTCCAGGGCGCCGAAGGTATCCAGCAGTTTCAGGGCCTGGCCGGGACGCCGCAGTTGCTGCTGCTGGTGCTGGTCGACAAATTCCACCAGGCTCTCGGCCAGGGTCGAGACGGTCTGGTTGGTGGTCGGCTGATCGTTGAGATAGACCCGGTTGCTGATTCCATCCCGGCGGTTGAGGGCCAGCTGGCGCCGCAGGATCAACTCCTCGCCGCCGTCGGCCAGGCCGAGTTCTTCGAGTTGATGCCTGAAGGCCGGGTTGTCGGGCTGGGTGAAAACCGCGCTGATGATGACCGGTCGCTGCCGGTCCCTAAAAATGTCACGTCCCGGCGGGGCCCCGAGCAGTACCGCCAGGGCGTTGAGGACAATCGATTTGCCGGCCCCGGTTTCGCCGGTCAGGACTGCGAGGCCGGGGTTGAATTCACATTCGAGCCGGTCGATCAGTTTGTAGTTGCGGATGGTGAGACAGGTCAGCATGATCAGGGTGCCCGCCGGCTACATCCCGGAGGAGGTTTTGTAGCGTTCGCCCCATTTGAGCTTGCTGCGCAAAACCTCGAAATAGGTTTTGCTGGGCGAGGTTACGAACATGATCTCGTGCCGGGCCCGGCGGATGGTGATTTCATCAAGGTGCTGCATGGCAAAACCGACCTGGCCGTCCAGGGTCAGGTAGACGTCGTCACTGTCGTTCGAGGTCAGGGTGGTGATGATCGTGACCTCGGGAGGGACGATGATCGGCCGGTTGGAGAGGGTCAGCGGGCAGATCGGGGCCACGGTGATGCTGTTTAAGGTCGGGTAGACGATCGGGCCGCCGGCCGAAAGGGAATAGCCGGTGGAGCCGGTCGGGGTCGCGAAGATCAGGCCGTCGGCTTTGAAGATGTTGACCATCTGGCCGTCGATCACGGTTTCAAGATCGATGATTCGGGCCATTGCCCCCTTGTTGATGACCGCGTCGTTGAGCACATTGTGGCTGAAAACCATTTCCCCCCTGCGTTTCAGGGAGACCCGGAGCGCCATCCGGGGGTTGAGGGTGAACCTGCCGGCCAGGACCTCTTCCATGACCGTGAAAAGTTCGTTGAGGGTGATGGCGGTCAGAAAGCCGAGTCCACCGAGGTTGACTCCGAGCACCGGCAGGTCGCTGCGGCGGATATGGCGGGCGAGACTGAGCAGGGTGCCGTCGCCGCCGAGGACAACCACCAGGTCGGCCTGTTCGGCAATTTCATCCTTGTTGTGCCCGGTGGCTTTGGTGGTCGCGGCGAGTTCCGTTTCACAGAGAATTTCCCGTTGCCGCCGCTTCAGCCACTCGCAGAGCCGGGCCCCGATTTTCCGGGCCTTCGGGTTGTTGCGCTTGGTTATTATGCCGATCTTCTCCATGAAATAATTTTAACACAGCCGCCGCCGCTTAGTAAAGGGTAATCGGCGGCCGGCCCGGTTCCGGGGAGGGCTTTGCCGGGGCTGGCCGGCGGGGTTAAGGATTGACAATCCGGCCGGCTTTTGTTATTAAGGCGCGCGAATTTGGAATTTCATCTGTAACTATTCAGCCAAATCCGGGGTCGGGCGCGGCTTTTCTTCGCTAAGCGTTAAGATTTCTGTTTTTCCTCGCGCTCGCTTCGCCCGCATTGCAAAACTCGCTTACGCTCAGACAGTTGCAATGCTTATGGGCTCCCGCTCGCTGGGAA
>WFRT01000092.1 GCA_015486445.1 Pseudomonadota bacterium
CTACACGGCCCGGCTGACCGCTACAGCACTGGTCCTGTTCTACGTCGCTTCGCCGGCCTTCGTTGAGTTCTCCAGTCAGATTCTTCGGGGCCCCGAGTTCTGGTTTTTTCTCTGCTCCGGCCTCTGGGGCTACGGCCACATCCAATCCCTAGGGGAAAAAAAGGCCGGGATGATGGTCTACCTGCTGACTTCGACCGCTTTCATCCTGGCCGCCTGGAGCCGCATCGAGGGGCTGCTGCCCCTGCTGCTGGCCGGCGGCGGGATCGTAATTTCATGCCGCCGCCACCGCTACAGAGATCTTGCCGCCTATTTCGCCCCCTACTTTACGGCCCTGGCGCTTGTCTGCCTGCCCCTGCTCGGCTGGCGAACGACAGCCCCGGCCAACAATCTTTTCAAAATTATCTACAATGGCGTTGTCGACCGCGCCACCGCGGCCTGGGCTCATTTCACCTGGTTGAAAAGCAGCCTGCGTGAACTGCAGAAAAGCCCGCCTTTCGGTGTCGCCCCCTATTTTTTCAACCAGGTGCGCCACCACCTCTACTTTCTTGCCTTGGGCATCACGGGAGACACCCTGCTTAAACTTTTCGGCCTGCCGTACCTGCTCGTCCTGCTTTATGGCCGCTTCCGCAGCCGGCCGGCAGCGCCGGCCGCGGGCAGCAGGCTGCCGCTCCTGCCGGGGCTGGTCCTTGCCGGCGGCACGCTGATCATCTACATCGAGATCCTGCTGCGCTGGGCCAGTTCGCCCCGGTTTGCCGCCCTGGTCTTTTTCCCGGCCCTCCTCCTGGCGGCGCCGGGGTGTGAAAAGATCCTCGCCTTTGCCACCGCGGCCGGCGGCGACGTTGACCGGGAAACCCGGCAGCGGCTGCGGAACCTCGCGGTATGGGCTTTGCTGATGATCCTGGTCTGCCTGCCGGCCACCCTTAAAAGAAGCCGCACCGACCGTTCCACCGCCTTTCGGGAAATCGGCCTGGAACTGGCGCAAAGCAAACTCTCCAGCGGCCCGCCGTTAAAGCTCTGCGGCACCTCGAGAAAAATCCTCTACACCCACTTTTTTACCTACCTGAAGAAGGCGGCAATCTATTCCCCGGACAAGTATTGTTCGGTCTATTACATCAAGGATCTTGATCTCGACACCCTGCTCAGGAACGGCTGCCGGCTGTTGCTGTTGAGCGACCGGGATCACGGCCGCCAGTGGCTGCGGGAGGAACTCGGGAAACGGTCTGGTGTAAAGGCCAAAGTGCTCTTTGAACGCCTCAACACCGAACTGCACGGTGGCGTCACACTCTATTTGCTGACTTCGAAGACACCCTAGACTTACACAGTTAACGTTAACTGTTAAACTAAAGACAAAAAGAAAAGGGGGCCACGACTTTTACGCCACCCCCTCTTGAAATTGGTTTTTCCGCCGCCGGGCCTAGGCCTCGATAGGCTTGTGGATCTTGATCCAGCGCAGAATCGCCCGCCGGTTAAAACGCCAGAACTTTTTCTCCTTGTAGCCTGGCAGAATCCCCTTGCGCGCCATGTAGTTGACATTGTCCGGGCTGGTATCGAGCAGTTCCGCAACCTCGATGCTGCCGATCTCGCCTTTTTTCCGTTCTCTGATAATTCTCATTTCCTACTCTCCTTACAAAACAGGCGGCTTTTTGTCCTCTTTGGTTACAGTTGTGTTGCCGGGGTAACAGCCCGCCGCCCGAGATTCTCGCCTATTACCATTATAACAACGTATTGCATCCTGCGCAAGAGAGTCAAGCAAAATTTGCGCCAAGGCTACAAAAAACCACGGCCGCAGCGCCGCGACAAACGAAAAAACGAACTCCCCGTCATGCCCCCGGGCACTCCGAACAGTTCGTTTCAGTATATTGGTGGAGCTGAACGGGATCGAACCGTCGACCTCTTGTCTGCCAGACAAGCGCTCTCCCAGCTGAGCTACAGCCCCAAGCAACCGGTTTCGGACGGCCTAGATAGCATGCCGGCCAAAAGCTGTCAATCTTTTTTTATCAGTTCAAAACGCCATCCACAACCTTAATTTCAGCGGCCCGGCGCAGCCCCATGACAAACTCCTGCATCAGGTGGGTGCGCTTGTACTCGAGCAGCTTCTGCTGAATCATTTTCTCGGCCTCAGCCCTTTTCTCTTTGGTATCTTCAAGCCGGCGCTCTCGCAGCCGGACAAAGCCGATCAGGTCGCGATAGTGCAGGGCCGGTGAGGTTTCACCGGGCTCAAGGGAAAACACCTGCTTCACCAGGCCAGGATCGGTCCC
This sequence comes from Pseudomonadota bacterium, assembly GCA_015486445.1. Classification (GTDB taxonomy): domain Bacteria; phylum Desulfobacterota; class Anaeroferrophillalia; order Anaeroferrophillales; family Tharpellaceae; genus JAADEO01. The sequence goes on from WFRT01000092.1 coordinate 2,259, forward strand.
GAACCCGGGAATCGTGCCCCGCCCCCGACGGAAGAAGCCGGTATCGGCAAGCTTGATTTTAAGGGACTTGGCCACCTCGTCAAGCTTTTTCCCCTTTTCCATCTCGGCCGCGACCTGGTCGGCCAGCTTCTTGACCTTCTGCCGGGCGAGTTCGTAACGGTAAGCCTTCTCCACCCGGTCCTTGACTTCGGCCAACTTCGGCAGGTAGCTGGCTTGCTTGGCGGTGACCATGAAATAGTAGCTGTTGCGGTCGGGATTGACGACCTCTCCGGTCTTGCCGACCGCCGTGTGAAAGGCCTTGGCCGCCAGGGCGGGATCCTTGCCGACCCCGGGGATGACACCCCCCTTTTCCTTAAACAGGTCACTGCTGACCACCTTGTAGCCCGCCTTTTTCGCCTGCGCGGCAAAATTCTTGAGGTCGCTGCCGGCCAGGGTCTTGTGGATCTCGGCAAGCTTTTGCTTGAGTACGCCGGGCAAGGCCTGGCGCCGCAGCTGTTTTTCGATCTCCGGGGTGACCTCAACCAGTTTCCGGGTGTGGGCCGGCACATGATTCTCCACCAGGATCAGATGAAATCCGAACTGGGTCCGCACCGGGCCGCTGACCTCCCCATCCTTCAGCTTGAAGGCCTCATCTTCAAAGGCCTTGACCATGGCGCCACGGGGAAACCAGCCCAGGTCTCCGCCACTGGAAGCCGACGGACCTTCCGAATTTTTCCGGGCCAGTTCGGCAAAGTCCTTACCCTCCTTGAGCTGCTTTTCGATCGCGGCGATCTTGGCCTTGGCCTTTTTGATCTCCTCGGCACTCGCATCCTTGCCCACCTTGATCAGGATATGCCTTGCCTTGACCTTCTCCTTGACCTTGTATTTATCGAGATTATCCTTGTAATACCTGGCGATCTCCTCCTTGCTGACCTTGATGCCCTCAAGCAGGGGCGCGGCGGCGACAACCACGGCCACGATTTTACGCTGTTCGGGAATGCGGAACTTCTCCTGGTTGGCACTGAAGTATTTTTTCAGGCCCTCTTCCTTGACCACCATGGCTGCGGTAAAATCCCGGGGATCAAGTTTCAACAGGTCGACGGCCACCTCTTCCACCTGGCCCTTGTAAATCATCTCGACCTCGTCCGGCACCACCTTGGCTCCGTCCCCAATCACCAGGCGCACCTTTTCAATCAGCAGGTCTTCACGAAAGCCGTTCTCGAACTGGCTCGGAGTCTGGCGGTAGTAGCTCAGGGCCCGGCGATAGAGTTCGGGATTGAAACGCCCGTTGTGCTGAAAAGCCGGCAGCCTGGCAATCTTGTCCTGCAGCTCCTCCGGGGTGACGTCCAGCCCCAGGGCCTTGGCCTGCTCAAGCAGCAGTCGGCGATTGATCAGGTTGTCCAGGGCTTCGCGTTTAAGCTGTCTGACCTGTTCCTCGTTGGGATTGAAGCGCCCCCGGGAACGCTGTTCGTAGCGCTGCCAGACCTCGCGAAAGGTCTTGTCCAGGGCCTGGCGCTCAATAATCTTGCCGTTCACGGTCGCGGCCACGGTCATCTTCTTGGCCGTCATGCTGCCCACCCCCCAGAAGGAGAAGACAATGATCAACACCGCAAAAATAAATTTAACAACCCACGACTTGGCGTTTTTGCGCATCATTCTCAGCATTGCAACAAACCTCTCTCAAACCCGGCGGCCCGGGATAAACAGACTTCTCGGTCAACAAGCCTGCGGCTCCGGGACAAAGGCTCTCCGGCAGCCGCATAAAAAGCAATTCAGAACCGGCTTTATATGTTAAGACGGGGAAAAAAAGCAAGCTTTTTCACAGCAGAGCGGCAAGCCCGCTATAGTCCTGATAGGGATGGTAGAGGGGGTTCCCCTCGCAATAAGCCAGGCGGGGCGGAATCGAGGCGGCGGCCGGGCAGGCCATCAGCAGCGAGGCGCTGGTCCCGTAGTCGGCAAAACGGACATTGAAGCCCTGGGGAGGAATGGTGTCCTGAGGCAGGGGCGTGGCCAGGGCCCGCCGGAAGCGGTCCAGCACCAGTTCCAGGCCCGGGCGGCCGGAAAGCCCGTCACCTGATTCGAGTTCGGCCAGCAGGCGCCGGGCGCTGCGGGCTTTCAAGCTCGGGCAGTCAAGCAGCCGGCCGTTGCCGAGAAAATGAAATCCCGGCTCCAGGTCGACGAAATGAAGTTTGGGGAAATTGGCCGCAAAGAAAAGCCGGTCCGCCGAGGCCACCATCACATTGAACGGGTTGTAGCGAGCGGGGCGACAACCCTCCTCCAGCCACTGCCGGGCCTCTGCTGCGGTCGCGTGCCGAAGCAGCTTGAGCACCAGTTCACCGCGTGAACTGGCAGCGAGTTCTTCCCTGCCGTCCGTCCAGCGGTTGGTCAGCCAGACCATGAGCCGCTGGTCGTTCCAGCCCCACCAGCTCCCGCCGCCGGCCAAATCGAAAGAAGCCAGCCAGCGCCGGCGGCCGTTTTCCGGGGCCCGGTAGACCCGGGGCGGCAGCGCCCGGCGGGCAAAGAACTCGTCCCGGTTGTTGCCGACAACCAGGGGCCAGCCCGCTACCCGTTTCCAGGCAATCAGAACCGTACACATCGGCCGACTCTATTCGAGCAACTCGCGAACCTTGGAAAAGAGACTCTTGCCCTCGTGAATCGAGTTGTCCCCTTCCTCCCGGGCCAGTTCCAGAAACAGCTCCCGCTGCCGGGCCGTAAGCTTTTTCGGGGTCACCACGACCAACTCGACAATCTGGTCGCCGCGCCCGTAACCGTTCAGGGACGGCACCCCCTTGCCCTTCAAACAGACCATCTCTCCCGACTGGGTGCCGCCGGCAACCGTTATGCTCGACTTCCCGTCGATGGTCTCAACTTCGATTTCGGCCCCGAGCGCGGCCTGGGAGAAACTGATCTCGACCTGGCAGTAGAGATCATCTCCCCGGCGCTGGAAAAAGGGGTGTTCCCGAACCTCGATAACCACGTACAGGTCGCCCGGAGGGCCGCCGTTGATGCCGGCGCCACCTTCACCGACCAGTTTCAGGCGGGTGCCGCTCTCCACCCCGGCCGGGATCTTGACCGAGAGGCTCTTCTCCTCCCGGACCCGACCGCTGCCCTGGCATTGGCGGCAGGGGTTCTTGATGACCCGGCCCTCGCCGCGGCAGGTGGCACAGGTCTGGCTGACGCTGAAAAAGCCCTGCTGATAGCGGACCTGGCCGTGGCCTTTGCAGGTGGGACAGACCTCCGGCTCGGAACCCGGCTGCTGTCCGCTGCCGCCGCACAGGTCACAACTTTTCTGGCGCGGCACCTTGATCTTGGCCTGGGTCCCGAAAACCGCTTCCTCAAAATCGATCTCGAGATTGTAGCGCAGGCTCTCCCCGGCCCGGCCGCCGCCTGCACGACGCCGCCCGGAAGCCCCGAAAACCTCCCCGAAAAGATCGCTGAAAACATCGGCGAAGCCACCGAAACCGTTGAAGTCGAAGCCCGGACCACCCTGCTGGTTGAGGCCCTCGTGACCGTACTGGTCGTAAAGCGCCCGCTTCTGACCGTCGGACAGAATACTGTAGGCCTCAGTCAGTTCCTTGAACTTGATCTCAGCCTCCGGGTCTCCCGAATTCTGGTCAGGGTGAAATTTGAAAGCCAGCTTGCGGTAGGCCTTCTTGATCTCGATCTCCGAGGCGTTGCGGTGAACCTGCAGAACCTCGTAATAATCCCGCTTCTGTGTCACGACGGCTACCTGTTATTCTCAACAATCGGCTGAAACGAAAAAAACCAGGGGCAGGCGGTCTCCCGCCTGCACCTGGATTGCTGGACAAAATTACGGCTGCCGAACCGGCGGCGTTACTGGCGAAACGATCACTTGTTGTCGTCTTTGACCTCTTCGAAGTCGGCATCGACGACATCGTCGGACCCGCCGTCTCCGGCCGCCCCGCCGCCGGCGCAGCTGCCATCACCGCAACCGCCGCCGGCACCGCCGGCCTGCTGGTTTTCGGCATACATGGCCTCGGCAAGCTTGTGCGAAACCTGCTGCAGGCCCTCGATGGCCTTCTTGACAGCCTCGACATCATCGCCATCCTTGACCGATTTAAGCTGGTTGAGGGCGGCTTCGATGTTGGCCCGGTCGGCGGCCGGAACCTTGTCGCCCATCTCCTTGAGACTCTTTTCGGTCTGGTAGACGGCGGCATCGGCCTGGTTGCGGATGTCGACCAGCTCCCGTTTCTTGCGGTCTTCATCGGCGTGGGCCTCGGCATCCTTGATCATCTGCTCGATCTCGGCCTCGGAAAGACCGCTGGAAGCCTTGATCTCGATCGACTGCTCCTTGCCGGTGGCCAGATCCTTGGCCGACACATGGACAATGCCGTTAGCGTCGATATCAAAGGTCACCTCGATCTGGGGAACACCGCGCGGCGCCGGCGGAATGCCGACCAGTTCGAACTGGGCCAGGCGCTTGTTGTCGGCCGCCATCTCTCGTTCGCCCTGGAGGACGACGATGCTGACCGCCGGCTGGTTGTCGGCCGCGGTGGTAAAGATCTGGCTCTTCTTGGTCGGGATCGTCGTGTTTTTCTCGATCAGCTTGGTGCAGACGCCGCCCATCGTCTCGATGCCGAGCGACAGCGGGGTTACGTCAAGCAGCAGGACGTCCTTGACATCACCCTGGAGCACGCCGCCCTGGATCGCGGCCCCGATCGAAACCACCTCGTCCGGGTTGACCCCTTTGCTCGGCTCCTGACCGAAGATCTCTTTGACCTTTTCCTGGATCTTCGGCATCCGGGTCATGCCGCCGACGAGGATAACCTCGCTGATCTCGGAAACCGTAACCCCGGCATCCTTCATCGCCGTCCGGCAGGGTTCGACCACCCGGTCGACCAGGTCCGCCACCAGGCTTTCCAGGGTTGCCCGCGTCAACTTGACGTTGAGATGCTTGGGACCCGAAGCGTCAGCCGTAATGAAAGGCAGGTTGATGTCGGTCTCCATCGAGGTGGAAAGTTCACACTTGGCCTTCTCGGCCGCCTCCTTGAGACGCTGCAGGGCCATGTTGTCGCTGCGCAGGTCGATACCGTCGCTCTTGCGGAACTCGTCGGCGATATAGTCGATAACCCGCTCGTCGAAATCCTCACCGCCGAGGAAGGTGTCGCCGTTGGTCGCCTTGACCTCGAAGACCCCGTCGCCGAGCTCGAGAATCGAGATGTCGAAGGTCCCGCCGCCAAGGTCGAAAACCGCCACCTTGCCCTCTTTTTTCTTGTCGGCCCCGTAGGCCAGGGCCGCCGCGGTGGGCTCGTTGATGATCCGCTTGACGTCGAACCCGGCGATCCGGCCGGCGTCCTTGGTGGCCTGGCGCTGGCTGTCATTGAAGTAGGCCGGCACCGTGATCACCGCCTCGGTAACCGGCTCACCCAGGTAATCCTCGGCGGTCTGCTTCATTTTCTGCAGAACCATGGCCGAGATCTCGGCCGGGCTGTACTCCTTGTCCTTGATCCGGACCCAGGCGTCGCCATTCTTGGCCTCTATAATTTCAAACGGCACCTTTTCCTTCATCTGCCGAACTTCCGGCGCCGAAAATTTACGCCCGATCAGACGTTTGACGGCAAATACGGTGTTGGTGGGGTTGGTTACCGCCTGGCGCTTGGCCAGTTGACCGACGAGACGCTCGCCGGAGTCGGTCATCGCCACCACCGACGGGGTGGTCCGCACACCTTCAGAGTTGGCGATAACCTTGGCCTCGCCGCCTTCCATGACACTGACGCACGAGTTGGTCGTACCTAAATCGATTCCAATTATTTTTCCCATGATCTTCTCTCCTTTATGCAAAAAAGTATTCTTGTGTACTGATTATTGCTGCTGCTGTCCACGAATGTAGGCACGGCGGCGGTGAAAATCAACCCTGGCAAGTCACTTTTCTTCACTCTTGGCCTTGGCCACGGCCACCATCGCCGGGCGCAGCAGCCGGCCATGCAGAGTATAGCCCTTCTGGAACTCGTTGACCACCGTATTGGGTTCGCTCTCGGCACTTTCAACCTGGGCCATGGCTTCGTGCAGGCTGGGATCGAAAGGCCGGCCCAGACTTTCAACCGCTTCGACGCCCATATTCTTGAGTATCGAATCAAACTGCTCCAGGGTCAGCCGAACCCCGTCGACAATCGAACCCGGGTCCTCTTCGGCATGGGCCAGGGCCCTCTCCAGATTGTCCTTGACCGGCAGCAGTTCGCGGATAAAACCTTCGCGGGCAAACCGGGCAAAGTCATCTTTTTCCTTCTGCAGCCGCTTGCGAAAGTTGTCGGCTTCGGCCCGAACCCGCAAAACCTGCTCCTTCATCTCCTGGTTTTTTTCCTGCAGTTTACTGATTTCTTTTTTCAATTCCTCGATCTCTCTTTCCCGGTCCGGGCTCTCGGCGGACGCTTGACCATCATCCGCTCCGGAACCTTCCCGTAGTTTTTCCGATTCTTTTTCGGCCCCTGCCGCCGGTTCTGCCGGCTCCGGTTCCCGAGCTGAAGCGGGGGCCTTTGGTGCAACCCCGTTCTCAACCTGATCCTGTTTCAATTCTGCCTCCTCAACCCGATTCTGCGGGCCAACGTCTGCTTTGCCGGACAACTGCCGGCCATTAAAATTGATCGGAATTTCCACCATGACGATTCCTTGCGCAGGGCCGCGGTCGGGCCCGGTCCGGGATAACGGTCCCGCCGCGGCCCGACCGCTGCCGCAAGGAACCATCTCGTTGGCGGCCGGTTCACACCGGCCGGAATAGTTTTGCCTGGATTCAGCTGGTCAAACGCTGGCTCATGACATTGGCCAGGTAGTTGACCAGCGGGATAATCCGCGAATAGTCCATCCGGGTCGGACCGATAACCCCGACCTGCCCCAGGACCTCGCCCGGCCGCCCGTAGGCCGCGGTCACCAGGGAACAGTGACGCAGTTCCCGGGCATGACTCTCGGAACCGATGACCACCCGCAGCTGTTCTCCCTCAAGGGCATCGTCGAGAATCTTGAGAATCGTTCCCTTCTCTTCGAAAGCCTTGAAGATCTCCTTCATGCGCTCGACATCGGCAAACTCGGGATGTTCAAGCAGGTTGAGCTTGCCGTCAAGCATGACATCCCCCCCCAGAACCTCTTTCTGCTGGAAAAGATTCTGACTCAAGGCCAGGACCTGGGCAAAAAGTTCGTCGTAGCCACGCTTGTCGCCCGCCATTTCCTCCAGAATCTTGCGCTTGACCCCGTTCAGGGTAAGCTCACCGAGCAGCGAGTTGAGGTAGTTCGAATAACGGTTGAGCTGGTCCTGGCTGAGTTCCGTGTCGGACTCGAAAAGGACATTCTGCACGGTCCCCCCCAAGGCCACGATAATCGCCAGGATGCGATGCCCGGCAAGCTTGACGAAACGAATGTGACGCACCACCATGCGGCGGAAATCGGGCAGGCTGACAACTCCGACATAAGGTGTCAGCTGGGCCAGGGTGAGGACTCCGTCGTGCAGAATCTCCTCGAGGCGGCCGTCTGACATCTCCAGGCGTTCGCGAATCTTCCGCTGCGCGGCCGAGGGGATCTCCGACGGACCGGACAGGTGGTTGACGTAGAAGCGAAACCCCAGGTCGGTGGGAATCCGCCCGGCCGAGGTATGGGGCTGACAGAGATAGCCGTACTCCTCGAGATCCGCCATGACGTTGCGCAGGGTCGCCGGGCTCAGCTTGAAGCCGGGACTGCGGGCCAGGGTTCGCGAACCTACCGGCTCGCCCGTCCGGATATAGTTCTCGACTACCGCCTGCAACACCCTGACATGCCTGGTCGATAAATTTTCCATTGCCACCTTTTCACTCTCCAACCCGTCGGCCCCGGTTCAAATCGCGGCCGACGCCTGCCCCCCGGGGGGCAGGCCGGCCACAACAAAAACCCGTTAGCACTCATCGCCTTGGAGTGCTAACGGGCTTAACATAACAACGCCCCCCACCGATGTCAAGAGAGGGCATAAATTTAGCTGAATAGTTACATCAAAACAAAAGTCCCGGGCCCGTCGGCGGGTCCGGCGCGGAGGCCTCCTCATCCTGCCGGGATGCGGAATCGTCGGAAAGTGCCCCGCCAAGATAGAAATTGCGTTCGAAAAGCCGGTGGTAATCACTCCACTCCCGGCCTTCCCGGCCGCTCCGGGCCATGAAACGGTCAACCGCCACCAGTTTGGCATCGAGGTCGTCGACAAAATTCAGCACAATGGCCTCGCGGGTCTTCGGCCGTTTCGGCGAACCGAAGGCATACTCCCCGTGATGACTCAAAATCAGATGTTCCAGCAGCATCAGGGTTTCCGGCGGAAAACCTTTCAGCTGGACCGCCTTGTCCCGGATCATCTGGGCCCCGAGGGTGACGTGACCCAGCAGGCGGCCGGGGGTTGAATAGTCGAGATCACGCTCGTAGACCAGCTCTTCGACCTTGCCGATGTCGTGCAGCAGGGCCCCGGCCATGACCAGGTCGGCATTGAGTTCGGGATAGAGACCGCAAACCCTCTCGGCCAGGCGGGCCACGCTTAAAGTGTGTTCAAGCAGCCCCCCGAGCCAGGCGTGGTGCATCGCCTTGGCCGCCGGGGCCAGGGCAAATTTTCGGGCAAATTCCGCATCTTTGAGAAAGAAGGCTTCGAGCAGGCGCCGCAGCCAGGGGTCCTTGCAATCGGCGATCAGCTGGTGCAGTTCCCGCTCCATGGTGGGAACGTGCTTGTCGGTATGGGGCAGGAAACGCCGGGGATCGATCTCCCCCGTCCAGGGTTCGAGGGAGTTGACGGTCAGCTGGAGGGCGTTGTTGAATATCTGGGTTCGGCCCCGGACCAGGACGCAGTCCCCTTCGGCCACGGCGGCGTCCGCAGCGGCGGCCCCGTCCCACAGAAAAGCGGTAATCTCGCCGGAACGGTCGCCGAGCTTGAGATTGAGATAATCCCGGCCGTTGCGGCTGCGGGCCAGGTTTTTCCGCCGTACCAGCAGCAGCAGTTCCACCGCCTGGTTGGGCTCGAGCTCACTGATTTTGAGATTGGAAGTGGTCATACCCCCCCTTTGTCTTGAGTTCGATCTTTCCCGCCGGTCCGGCCAGGCTGATCCCGGCCCGGCCCACCACCCGGCCGAGCCAGGCCACCGGCAGTTCCAGGAAGGCGGCAATTTCGGCAATTTCCGCCGCGGCCGACGGCGGGGCCGTAAACAGGAGTTCAAAATCCTCGCCCCCGGTCATCAGGTCGACCAACTCCACCCGGCCGCTTTCGAGCACCCTCCGGGCCGGGGCGGAAATGGGCAGCCGCCCGGATTCCAGCTCGGCCCCGAGACCCCCCGAGCGCTTAAGCAGGTGGCCGAGGTCGGCTACGACCCCGTCGCTGATATCGATCATCGCCGAAGCCACCCCGGCCGCAACCAGCTTCCGGCCCAGGGCCAGCCGCGGGTTCGGGCGCCGGTGGCGTTTTTTGAGAAACTCGGCATCGGCTTCGGAAAGACCGGCCAGCCTCCCGTCCAGAACCCGCAACCCCAGGCAACTGTCACCGATAGTTCCGGAACAGTAGATGCCGTCACCGGGACTCGCTCCCGACCTAAGCCCGGGGGCGGCGGTCGTGGAGCCCACCAGGGTAACCGAGATCACCAGCTCTCCCGCCCGCACGGTGTCACCGCCGGCCAGCCGCACCCGGTAACACTCCGCCAGCCGCAGAAAAGCGTCGATAAACTCTTTCAACCAGGCTTTCGCGGTAGCCGGCGGCAGCCCCAGGCCCAGGTAGACACATTCCGGCCGGCCGCCCATGGCCGCAAGATCACTGAGGTTGACAGCCAGCGCCTTCCAGCCGAGATCGGCCGCCGAGGTGCTGGCGAGATCGAAATGCACCCCCTCAACCAGCATATCGAGGGTGGTCAGCACCCGGGCGCCGGCCGGGGGCCGCCAGACCGAAGCGTCATCCCCGATGCCGACCTCAAGATCGGCCTGCGCCAGGGCCGGATGCCGGGCGAGAAAGTCGATAAACGCGAACTCGCCCCAGTCCGCCAGGCAGTCATCCCGGGTGCCGGCTGCGACCATTGCCTAGGCGTCCTTGCCGGCGGCCTTTTTCGGCTTGCGGCCACGTTTGCCGCCGGTCTTTAAGGGCTTCGGCATCCGAACCAGGACCAGGGGAAAGATCTCCTCGGCCCGCTTGACCGGCACCAGCTTCAGCTGTTTCCGGATATTGGCCGGGATCTCCTCGAGATCCTTGCGGTTGTCCTCCGGGATCAGGACCGTGTCGGCACCGAAGCGCAGGGCCGCCAGGACCTTCTCCTTGAGACCGCCGATCGGCATGACGCGGCCGGTCAGGGTCAACTCGCCGGTCATGGCGACATTGCGCCGGGCCGGGATTTCGGTCAGGGCCGAGAGCAGCGAGGTCAGCATCGTGACCCCGGCCGAGGGGCCGTCTTTCGGCGTCGCCCCGGCCGGCACATGGATATGGATGTCATTCTCCTGAAACACCTCGGGTTTGAGGCCGAATTCGCCCGACCGGGAACGGATAAAGCTTAAGGCCGCCTGGGCCGACTCCTTCATCACGTCGCCCAGATGGCCGGTAAGGGAAAGGGTGCCCTTGCCCGGCATCAGCAAAGTTTCGACCAGCAGCACCACGCCGCCGTAAGGGGTCCAGGCCAGGCCGGTGGCGACCCCGGCCTGGTCAGCTCCCTGGCCGCCCTCGGGCAGGTACTTGTAGGGCCCCAGGAGCCGATGCAGGGAATCCGGGGTGATCCGGGTACAACCTGTCCGGCCGTTCTTTTCCGCCACCTTGACTGCGACCTTGCGGCAGACCGAGCCGATTTCCCGCTCCAGGTTGCGGACCCCGGATTCCCGGGTGTAACGGTTGATCAGGGTCAGCAGGGAAGCGCGGGAAAAGGTGATGTGGCCGGCCCCGAGACCGTTCTCCTCGATCTGCCGCGGCACCAGGTAGCGGCGGGCGATATGCAGCTTCTCCTCGTCGGTGTAACCGGAGAGTTCGATAATCTCCATGCGGTCGCGCAGGGCTGCCGGAATCGGCTCCAGGCTGTTGGCCGTGGTGATGAACATGACGTGGGAAAGATCGTAGGGCACATTGAGATAGTGATCGCTGAATTCACTGTTCTGTTCGGGATCGAGAACCTCGAGCAGGGCCGATGCCGGGTCGCCGCGAAAATCGTTGCCGATCTTGTCGATCTCGTCCATCATGAAAACCGGATTGCGGGTGCCGGCCTGTTTGAGCCCCTGGATGATGCGCCCGGGCAAGGCCCCGATGTAGGTGCGCCGGTGGCCGCGAATCTCGGCCTCGTCCCGCATGCCGCCCAGAGACAACCGGTAAAACTTGCGCCCCAGGGCCCGGGCCACCGATTTGCCGAGCGAGGTCTTGCCGACTCCGGGAGGGCCGACAAAACAGAGAATCGGGCCCTTGAGCCTGTGCTTGAGCTTGCAGACCGCAAGGTATTCGATGATCCGCGCCTTGACCTTCTCGAGGCCGTAATGATCTTCCTCGAGAATCCGGCGGGCCTTTTTGAGATCCAGGTTGTCACGGGTCTTCTTGTGCCAGGGAATGTCGATCATCCAGTCGATGTAGGTGCGGATGATATTGGCCTCGGCGGCGTCGGGGTGCATGCGCTCGAGCCGGTCGAGCTGCTTGGTGGTCTCCTCCAGGGCCGGCTTGGGCATCTTGCACTTCTTGACCTTTTCCCGCAGCTCTTCGATCTCCAGGGCCCGGTCGTCCTGGTCACCGAGTTCATGGCGAATCGCCTTCATCTGCTCCTTGAGGAAATATTCGCGCTGGGTCTTGCTCATCTCCTCCTTGGCCTGGTTCTGGATCTTGGCCTGCATGGCCAGAACCTGGATCTCCTTGGCCAGAATCCGGTTGACCCGGGCCAGGCGCTTGCGCCCGTCGCGCTCCTCCATGAAAGACTGGGCGACCCTGATCTTGACCCCGAGGTTGGAAATGACCAAATCGGCGAGGCGCCCGGGAAGATTGATATTGTCAAGAATCATCGCCACTTCGGGTGCGATCGGTTTGCCCAGGGCAATAACCTTCTCGAGGCGCTCCTTGACACTGCGCATCATGGCCTCGGTCTTGAGATCGAGCTTGCCTTCCTCTTCCTCCTCGATCTTTTCAACCCGGACCTTGAACAGCGGCTCCTGCTGGACGACCTCGGTAATCGCCGCCTTGGCCAGGCCCTGGACCAAGATCTTGACCCGGCCATCCGGCAGCTTCAGCATCCGCATGATCATCGAAATGGTCCCCACCTGGTAGATGTCATCGGGACCGGGATTGTCGTCATGCAGGTTCTTCTGGGTCACCAGGAAGATCAGCCGGTCGCCGGCCAGAGCTTCGTCGACCGCCTTTATCGAGGCCTCGCGGCCGACGAACAGCGGCATGATCATGAAAGGAAAGACCACCACGTCTCGAATCGGCAGCAGGGGCAGTTCATCCGGCAGCACCAGCTCTTCGCCGTTCTCGTCCTGGTCGTCGGACTTTTTGCCGGAAGGTTCGAGTTCGACCTCGAGTTCGGACTCCGACTCTTCGACCGCAGCGGCCTCCAACTCTTCTTTTTCTACCTCTTCCTGCGACGGGAACTCTTCGTCCCGTTTTTTTCTTTCATCACTCACGGTTTGTAAACCTCCGAAAATACCAGGCCCGGGATCTCGACCGTGGGCCTGGAATGTCATTTTGACTTGGTGTAACTATTCAGCCAAATACTGGGTCGGGCGCGGCTTTTCTCCGCCCCCTCCTGAATAAGGAGAGATGAAATTTGGCTGACTAGTTACGTCCTGGTTTGAATATCCAACTGCCGGAAATGCATTACGGCTCAGTTGAAATGGCGGCGCAGGGCGACCGACAGGTCGCGGGTCAGCTCGAAAACCCTGACCGCCCGGGCCGGGGTCAGGGAGCCGGCCCCGCAACTCGGGGTCACGAAACTGCGCTCGTAGATAGTTTCCATGGCGATGCCGGCCTGCCCCAGGCGCTCCATCTGACCGACGAGCAGCGCCAACAGGGATTCCACACTTTCCTCGTCAATCTTGGGACTGGTCGGCACCACGCCCCAGGCCAGGTAGCCCCCGGCCTTAAGAAAGCGCTTCAATTCGGCCCCGTAAAGCAGCAGGTTGTCGCCAAATTCATAGGCATCGAAATTGAGCAGATCGACCTCGGTATCGAGCAGCAGGGACCAGTCGGTGTTGCCGCAGCAGTGCACCCCGGTCAGGCCCGCAAGACCGCTGCTGACCTCGTTGAGCAGGCCGCGAACCTGCTCGCGGGAAAGCGTGCAGAAAGCCGTGCCGAAGGAGACCATATAGGGCTCGTCGAAAAAGGTCAGGGTCGGAACCCCGGGGAAGCAGCGCCCGAGATAAGCCTCCTGCCAGCGGGCCTTGCAGTTGAGATGCTTGACCACGACGTCGGCCAGGGTGGCATCGTAGATCACGGCTTTCTTCCCGGCATCGGCAACCCCGAGCCCGAAGCTCACCGGGCCCGTAACCTGGCCCTTGACCAGGGCCGGAGCCGCCTTGAAACAACTTTTCGCCAGGGCCGGCAGACCTTCCCAGAGGCCCTCGGCCCGTTCCGGGCTGATGCGAAAATATTCCAGCTCCCCGGCCATCACGGCCTCGTAGAAACGGGTCAGCTCCCCGGCAAACCGCTCGCTCTCCGTATCAATATAGAAACGCTCGCCGGTTTTATCAAGCACCGCCCCGGGAAAACCTTCGCCGTACTGGACATACATGCCCTCGAGAAAAGAGCAGTTGGGAAGCTGGGGCCAGAACGGAGCTTCGGGCACGCACTCGGCGATCAATGCCAAAGTCTCATCGACCCGGGTTTGGGGCAGACTGCCGATCGCTAAAGCCATACAGCGAGGCAAAAAAGTACTGCGAAGCGAAAAAGTGGTCAAAATTACACCTAAAATTTAAAATCTTGCCGGTTAATAGCAATTTTTCCCGTTATTATCGCACTCTTTCCTTAAAATCGCAACCATTTTAGCGACTCACATCCTCGAATTTATGCTTGACATGTAACTATTCAGCCGAACCCGAGGTCGGGCGCGGCTTACCTCCGCCAGGCGTTAAGATTTCTGTTTTTCTTTACGCTCACTACGCCCGCACCCCAAGGGCACTTCCGTTGGGCGCATGCAAAACTCGCTACGCTCAGACAGTTGCAATGCTTATGGGCTCCCGCTCGCTGGGAAAAACAACGAAATCTTTCCGAAGCCGCTCCGAAAAGCCACCCCCCTCCCGGGCCCGTCTCGTTGACTGTCGGTTATATTTCCCCCGGATACCGTGAAACCGTTTGTCTGTCGCCGCCCCAAACAACCCAACCGAGCCGGGCAGCTGTACTGCAGGTCAAAACCGCCTGACCCTACGGTCGCCCGGAGTCCCGAACCCCGACCTCCGCAATGATTGCGGGATAACCCGGCCGGGCAAATAGGGGTTGACACGGTCCGGGCTGTCTGATTAGAAATACCCACGGCTCCTCAACCGGAGGGCCATTTTCTAACCGGACAGCTTGCGGACTCCCCCTGGCCATGACCTTTCCCTGGCAGATTAAAGCCTTAAACCCTCCTTTTGGCGATCCCGGTTTTCTGCTCAGCCACGTCTACAGCGGCCAGGCTCTCATTTTCGACCTTGGAGACCTCCATCACTTCACCCCCCGGGAGAGTCTCAAAGCTTCCCGGATCTTCATCAGCCACGCCCATATCGACCACCTGATTGGCTTCGACCAGCTTTTACGCCTCAATCTCAACCGCCCGCGGCGTCTCGAATTTTTCGGCCCGGCCGGAATCATCGACCATCTTGGACACAAGCTCCGGGGCTACACCTGGAACCTGACCGCCCGCTACGAACTCCTGGTCACCGTTCATGAAATCGGAGAAAGCCGGATGGCAAGCTGTGAGTTTGCCTGCCGCGACAAATTCCATCCCGGCCCGAGAACTCTCCACCCAAGGTGCGGACCGGTCATTTGCCGGGACGAGACTTTCAGCGTCAGCTCCGTTTCCCTTGACCACGGCATCACCAGCCTGGCCTTCGTTCTTCAGGAACCGCTGCAGGTCAACTTCCGCCCCGAGGCGATGCGCCGGCTGGGGCTGGTTCCCGGGCCCTGGCTGAACGTCCTGCGCCGGGCCCTGGAATCCGGTTGCGACCCTGAAACCCCGGTGACGGTCATGGAACGGACGATGGCACTGAAAGAGATCGCCGCCGACATCGCCCTGACTCGCCCCGGAGTAAAGATCGCCTACCTCACCGACCTCGGATTCACCCCGGAGAACCTGGAGAAAGCCCTGCCGTTGATCCGCGACGCAGACCTTTTACTCTGCGAAGCCGCTTTCCTGGACGAAGCCGCGGACAAGGCAGCAAAAAGCTTTCATCTGACGGCCGGCCAGGCCGGCCGCCTGGCCCGGATGGCCGGGGCCCGGCAGTTGAAGCTTTTCCACTTCTCTCCCCGGCACAGCGACCGCAAAGAGCAGTTTTACGCCCAGGCCCGAGCCTCTTTTGCCGGCGTGGTAACTTAAAAAAGAGGTAACTATTCAGCCGAATACGGGGTCGGGCGCGGCTTTTCTTCGCTCGGCGTTAAGATTTCTGTTTTTCTTTACGCTCGCTCCGCCCGCATTGCAAAACTCGCTGCGCCCAGACAGTTGCAATGCTTATGGGCTCCCGCTCGGCTTAAGAAAAACGACGAAATCTTTCCGAAACCGCTCTGAAAAACCGCCCCGCCCCTCCTGAAAGAGGGGAGAGAGAATTTAGCTGAATAGTTACAAAAAGAGATTGCTTTGTTGCCGCCCTTCTGTTAATTTCACTGTAATATAAAGGACTTTCAATTTTATCGAGATTCTTGAGCTTATGCCTTTCAAGCAACTGGCCCAATTTTTTTCCGCCTACCAGGCAAGAGCCAAAAACCCGGCCGACAAGGTTCGGGCCGCAGTTCTCTGTCCCCTGTTCATTGAGAATGACTGCATCAGGATACTTTTCATCAAGCGTTCCCAGATGGTGCGGGCCCACCGGGGAGAAATCTCGTTTCCCGGCGGCGTCAAGGAGAGCAAAGACCCTTCGCTGGTCCAGACCTGCCTGCGGGAAACCGAGGAGGAAATCGGCATCCGGCCGGCAGAGATCACCCTTCTCGGCGCCCTGGACGAAGTCAACACCACAACCGGCTTTCTCATCAGCCCCTATGTCGGGATCATCCCGCCGCCGCACCGTTTAACCTTGTCCCGCAACGAGGTGGAGAGTGTCATAATCGCTCCCGTCCAGGATTTCTACAAACCTGAAAACCTGATTGAATTCTACTTCTTCAACGGCCGCGGCCTGCAGGCCATGACAGCCTACCGGCACCGGGACCAGGTTATCTGGGGGGCCACGGCCAAGGTTTTATCGCGCCTGCTGGAACTGGGCCGGGAACACGGCCTGTTCACCGCCGCTCCCAAGTCCAGCTTCCACCTGGCCAGTTAAAACAGTAAACCATGAACCACTTCACCCGGCAGGTAAAAACATGACATCATATTATCGCGGACTCTTACTCCTACTGGTCTTTTTTGTCTTATCAGCCGTTTTTCTGTGCCCTCCTCCGGCAAAAGCGGCAGCCCCTGGAAGTCGTCTCTACATCTCCGACAAGCTTAGGGTCTACGCCCGGGCCGGGGCCGGCAACCAGTACAAGCTGCTCACGCCCCTGACCACCGGCGACCAGGTTACGGTACTCGAGGAAACCGCGGACGGCTGGGTCCGCATCAGTTACGGCAAAAACCGCGAAGGATGGATCCAGAAACGTTTTCTGACGGCCAGCGAACCGGCCCGCAGGCGCCTGGCCCGGGCCGAAAGCAAAATTGCCGCGCTGGAACAGAACAACAAGACCCGCATCGCCTCCCTGACCGAAACCAACAAGGAGTACCGCCGGGGCAACACGGCCCTGTTGCGTGAAGTCAAGGAGCTGCGCGGCAAACTGAAAAAGGTCGAAAAGGATTATGCCACCCTGCGGCAGGAAGCCGCGGGGTTCCTGGAACTGAAAGAGAAATACGAAAAGCTGCAGAAAGAGGATCAGGCCCGCAAGGAGCGCGAGGATACCATCCTGGCGGAGTGCGAGCGCCTGCGAACGGCTTACCGGGTCAAATGGTTTCTCTCCGGCGGCGGAGTTCTGCTGATCGGTTTCTTTATCGGCCTGCTGATGGAACTTTTCCGCAACCGCCGAAAAAAGAGTACCGGCCTCAGTTTCCGCTGAACTGCCGCCAACCCGGCACCCGCACCCGCCGCGGCCCGCAAAAAAGCCGCAGTCCGGATTCCCCCCGGCTGCGGCTTTTTCCGTGTCCGCTCAGGTAAAACTCAGGCTGGATTGAGCTCAAATCCTAGTCGATGGTGGAAATGTTGGCGACCACATATCCCTGGGACTCGAGTTTGGCGCGCAACTCTTCCGGCTTGAGATCCTTGACCCTGAAAACCAACTCCCGCCGCCCCTCGATCGGGACATCGTCGACCAGGGTCAGGCTGACCAGGACGCCGTCGAGGCTCCTGATGGCTTCCAGCACCTTGATCAAGTCATCCTGGCTGCGGGAGAAATTATCGAGAGTGAAGCGAATCGAGTGTTTATGGGTCGCTCCGAGCATATGAAGAAAAGCCCGGTAGATATCAGACTCGGTGATAATCCCGACCAGTTTTCCCTTCTGCATTACCGGCAGGGCGCCAACCCGGTGCCGGGTGCCGATCAACGCCGCTTTTTCCATTGTCATGTCCGGGGTGCAGGTTATGACCTCGCGGGTCATTATCTCCTCCACCGTCATCTTGGCCAGCAGATAGTTGAGCTCGTGGATACTCAAGGTAGTCGCCTTGGAGGGCTGTGCCTCCCGGAGACCGGCAAGGGTCACAATCCCGACCAGCTGCCCGGCCCTCGTCACCGGCAAACGGCGGATATTGTTGTTTTTCATGATTTTTTTGGCATCTATCACCAGGGTGTCCGGGGTCACGGTAATGGGATCGGATTTCATCCAGTATTTAACAAACATCACTCATTCTCCTTGCTTGGCAGATTAAGTTTTCACGCCGGCCATACCCGCCTCAGGACCGCCGGATCGCCGGCGGCCGCGGCAGAAACGGCGGGCGGCCGGGACCCAGGTGTCAATCCCAGGTTCTGCGGTCGACGATGATCTTGGCATCGTCGGCAATCGTTCCCGGACTCACGATCTCAAGTTCGGGACGCAACTTGATTCCTTCCTGGATAGCCTCAGAGATCTCCGCCCGGAAGGAGTCGTCGGCCGCTTCCGCCATTTCCAGGCGAAAGGTCATCCGGTCGATCTCGTTCTCCCGGGTCACCACGATCTGGAATTTTTTGACCCGGGGGAATTTGGCCATCACGGCCCCGGCCTGCTGGGGATGAACGAACATCCCCTTGACCTTGGTCACCTGGTCGACCCGGCCCATGATCCGGGTCAGGCGGGGAGCTGTACGACCGCAGGCGCAAGGCTCGATCGTGTAGGCCGAAAGGTCTCCGGTGGCAAAACGAATCAGCGGGTAAACCGTGTTGAAAAGGGTTACCACGACCTCGCCGGGCTCGCCCGGGCCCAGCACTTCACGGGTTTCGGGATCAAGAATTTCGATGTAGGCGTTCGAGGTAAAATGCATCCCCGCGGACTCGCGGCACTCGTAGGCGAGGCAACCGCAGTCGGCCGTGCCGTAGCCCTGGTGAAGCTGCATGCCGAACATTTCTTCGACTTCCCGGCGCAGCGAGTCGGTCAGAATTTCGGCCGCCACGTAGCCGATCTCGAGCTTGAGATCCCGGCGCGGATCGAGCCCCTGCTCCCGCGCGGTCTGGCCGATCTTGCGCAGGAAGCTGGCCATCCCGACAAAACCGGTAACTCCCAGATCCTTCATGATCTTAACCTGGGTTTCGGTATTGCCGACTCCGGTCGGGATGACGCAGCAGCCGAGATCCAGCAGGGACTCTTCGAACATCAGGCCGGCCGGCGTCATCTGGTAGCCAAAGGTATTGATGACCACGTCCCCGGCCCGGAAGCCGGCCGCGTAAAAGCCCTCGCTCCAGCCCCAGAAACCGGCGGCCTTGCCCTGGGGGTCGTAAATCGGCCCGGGAGACATGAAAATTCTTTTGAGCTGGCTGACCGGCACCGTCAGGAAGCCGCCGAAAGGCGGGTCTTCCGCCTGCAGGCGGGCCAGGTCGGTCTTGGTCGTGACCGGAAGCTTTTCCAGGGCGGCAAGCGAATCAATCTCGTCCGGCTTGACTCCGGCCCGCTCAAAGAGGCGGGTGATTGCCGGGGCAAACTGGCAGGCATGCTCGGCCAGCCCTTTCAGGCGCCGTTCATGGTAGGCCCGCCAGGCCTCGGCCGTGGCGGTTTCTCTCTCCTGGTGGTAGTAACCCGAGTTCCGATCTTCCTGCGTCATCACCTGCTCTCCTGGATTAGTTGACGTTCTCTGGGTCCCCCCTTTCGGGCGGAACTATGACAACCAGCGTTTACGCCGCTTGTAATGCTTGACATCCTTGAAGCTTTTTTTGCCGGCTTCCGACTGGCCGAGATAAAATTCCTTGACGTCGGGATTGTTGCGCAGGACTTCGCATTCGCCGTCAAGCACCACCCTTCCGCCTTCCATTATATAGCCGTAGTCGGCCACCTGGAGGGCGAGGTTGGCATTCTGTTCAACCAGGAGAATGGTCGTTCCCTCCTCCTTGTTGATACGCATGACGATCTCGAAAATCTCCTTGACCAGCAACGGCGCCAGGCCCAGGGAAGGTTCGTCCAGCATCATCAGTTTCGGTTTCGACATCAGGGCCCGGCCGATCGCCAGCATCTGCTGCTCGCCGCCGCTCATATAGCCGGCCACCTGCTTGTGGCGCTCCTTGAGCCTCGGGAAATAGGAGAAAACGGTTTCCATGTCCCGCTTGATATTTTCGCGGTCCCGGCGGACATGGGCCCCGACCAGCAGGTTTTCGGTCACCGTCAGGTCCTTGAAGATGCGCCGCCCTTCCATGACCTGGAAGATACCGCTCTTGACGATATCTTCGGCCTCCCGGTGGTTGATCACCTCCCCCATAAATTCGATGGTGCCGTCGGTAACCTCCCCCTCCTCGGATTTGAGGAGGCCGGAAATCGCTTTCAGGGTCGTAGTCTTGCCGGCCCCGTTGGCCCCGAGCAGGGTGACGATCTTTCCTTCAGGAACTTCCAGCGACATCCCCTTGAGTACGAGGATGACTTCGTTGTAGATGACTTCGATATTGTTTACATTGAGCATTACACCCATCAGGCAATTCTCCACCGCGGGCCGGCCGCCGGCCGTTCCGTTTCAGCCCCGCTCCGCCAGGGGCCGGAGCTGAACGCTTGGGCTAACCATCATTAAGAAGCGAGGTGGCACCGCTCGCGGCAGTGCCACCTCGACAGGACAAACATCAAGCCTTGTTTTACCGGGTCAAGACAACCTTCTTGATCGGTACGAATTTACCCTTCTGGATCTGGTAGATGCGCAGACCCATGGAGCCCTTGTGGCTCTTCTCGCTGAAAGAGATCGGCACCGCGGTAAGACCGCCGGTATCGAAATCCTTCAGGTTCTCGAGGGCGGCTTTCAGCTTTTCACCGGTGATTTCGCCCTTGACGTTCCTCATCGCCGCGGCCATCACCTTCATCGCCGTGAAACCCTGGAAATAGTTGACAATCTGCTTTTTGCCGGGATGATATTTCTCACTGATGGCCTTGGCTTCCTCAACCCCGGGGCCGTTGTCTTCCCAGATGCAGAATGGATTGGTCCAGTAGCAGCCCTCGGCCGCATCGCCGGCCAGGGAGGCGACCTTGCCGCTCATGGCCCAGTTCAGGGCAAAAAACTTGGTCCGCAGTTTCAGCTTCTTGGCATCCTTGAGAATGGTCGCCATAACCGAGGTTTCCTGGCAGATGGCATAATCGGGATCGGCCTTCTTCATGTTGAGCAGCTGCGGAGTGGCATCGAGGGCGCGCAGGCCGATGATCGGCTTGGCCACGAGATCAACCCCGATCTCCTTGGCGTAATCTTCGGCCCCGGGAAAGTGATGACCCTGATAGGTGACGGTAAAAAACGGGGAACGGCCGAAACCGGTGTCGTTATAGATAAAGGCGACCCGGGGATTGCGGCTCTTGTCGGTCCAGGTGTCTTTGATGAACTTCAAGGCGACACGCGCCTGGTCGGCGTAGGTGGTGCCGACCATGAAGTTGTAGGGGGTAACCGCGGGATTGGTCAGGTGTTCGGAATAAGACGCGGAAAAATAGGGGATTTTGTCCTTTTTGATCAGCGGCGACAAGGCTTCGGTGTCACCGGTGCCCCAACCCTGGATGGCAATGACCTTTTCACTCTTGAACTTCTTGTAGGCGGCCACGGCCTGAGGAATCTTGTAGGCGTAGTCAACGTCGTCGAGATCGATCTTGGCACCGTTGATACCGCCATTTTCATTGATGAAACGGACATAGTCACGAACCCCCTGAGCATAGGGAGTGCCAACCGAGCCGGTTCCGCCGGTGATATCGAACAAACCTCCCAGTTTGATGGCTTTCGCCGCCATGACCGGAACGCTACAGAACAGCAGCAGAGCTGCAGCCATTAGCCAGACACTGATTCTCTTCATCTTCTCTCTCCTTTACCTCTTAAGTTTCTGGTTCTCGTAGGGGCAGAACCTTCCCGTAAAACAATATTTGTATAATCTCACAGCCAACCCCGACCCGTCAATAAGAAAAGGGCCAGAGTTTCCAGTAAGCCTTGATCATCTGCCAGCGGTGAGCCATGCCGTCGGGTTCATAGACCAGAAAGGCAATGATGATGAGTCCGAAGGTTCCTTCCTTGATCGCCGCGAAAAGGTTGACGATCATCGGGAAATGGCCGCTCAGGCCACCGCTGATACTACGCAGAACCTCGGGCAGCAGGACCATGAAGATCGCCCCGAAGATGGAGCCGATGACGTGCCCCATGCCGCCGATGATGATCATGGCAAGATACTGGATTGAAACCCCGATGGTAAAATGTTCCGGGGTAATGATCGAAACGTAATGGGCCCAGAGAGAACCGGCAACGCCGGCGAGAAAAGAGCTGAAGGCGAAAGCCATCAGTTTGTAACGAAACAGGTTGACCCCCATGACCTCGGCCGAAATGTACTGGTCGCGGATGGCGATGAAAGCCCGGCCCGGGCGGGTTCGGACGATGTTTTTCGTGGCCATGGTGGCAATGATAGCCAGGGTGATGACGAGGTAGAAATATTTCAGGTCGGTGTCGAAGGTAAATCCCATGAAGGAAGGAAAATCGACCATCTTGCCCAGGACCCCGTTGGTAATCCCTTCGAGGTGAACCATCAGGTATTCGATAATGAACTGGGCCGCCAGCGTGGCAATCGCCAGGTACAGCCCCTTGAGCCGCAGCGAGGGGATACCGAAGACCATGCCGAACAGGGCGGTGATCAGGCCGGCGCAGGGCAGGGCGATGAAAAAAGGCATCCCCATGTCCATCACCAGGTAAGCTGAGGCATAGGCCCCGATCCCGATAAAAGCCCCGTGCCCCAGGGATATCTGGCCGGTAAACCCGGTCAGGATATTGAGTCCCAGGGCCCCGATCACCGCAATCCCGATCATGTTGCAGACATACAGGGTGTAGTTGCCCAGAAAGGGGGGCAGCGCATACAGTGCAACCAGGAAGACAACGAGCCAGAACTTGGAAGCCCGGGTCTGGAACAGAACCATGTCCTCTTTGTAAGAGGTTTTATAATCACCGCAGATATGTGCACTCATAAAGGCCTCAAAATCCCGTCAGCTGAAAAGCTGCGCTTGTTATTATAAAAAATAATGCCGGTTACTTTAGACTTTTTCAATCTCTTCGGTACCAAAGAAACCGTAGGGCTTGACCATCAGGATAATGACCAGGACGACGAAGGGAAGCACTTCCTTGGTGCCGCCGCCGACCAGGGGATCGATGTAGCCTCCGGTCATGGCTTCGAGAATGCCGATGATCAGGCCGCCGACAATCGCCCCCGGGATACTGTCCAGCCCCCCGAGAATAACCGCCGGAAAAACCTTGAGTCCGAAAAAGCCCAAGGAAACGTTGACCACGTTGATGTTGCCGAGAAAAACCCCGCCGACCCCGGCCACCAGGAAAGCGATGCACCAGGCCAGGGCAAAGATTTTCTTGACGCTGATGCCCATCGAAAGCGCGGCCTGCTGGTCATTGGCCACGGCCCGCATGGCGATGCCGTATGAAGAGTAGCGGAAGAACAGCGTAAACAGGGCAAGAAAAAGAAAGGCGAAACCGACGCTCCAGATATAGACCTGGGAGATGACTATCGGCCCGAGGTTGATCGGCACCTGGGAAAAGATCTGGGGGTAGACCCGGTTGTTGGGGCCCCAGACCAGGAGCACGGCGCATTTGAGGACGCTGGAAAGCCCGATGGTGAGCATGATGATGGAAATAATGGGCTCCCCGATCATCGGCCGCAGGGCCAGGCGTTCGATGATCATGCCGAGGACCACGGTCACCGCCATGGTCAGGAAGAAAGCGATCCAGAAGGGAATATGGAGTTGCGACACCAGGGCCAGGCAAACGTAAGCCCCGACCATCAGGAACTCGCCCTGGGCAAAGTTGATGACCCCGGTAGCCTTGTAGATCAGGACAAAACCCAAAGCCACCAGGGCGTAAATACTGCCAACAACAATACCGCTGACCAGCAGTTGGAGAAAAAAATCCATGGTTACTGTAGCCTCCT
The DNA here is from genome assembly GCA_015486445.1 of Pseudomonadota bacterium. Lineage (GTDB taxonomy): Bacteria > Desulfobacterota > Anaeroferrophillalia > Anaeroferrophillales > Tharpellaceae > JAADEO01. Next base: position 25,876 of record WFRT01000092.1, read on the forward strand.
GTAGAAACCCGGAAAAGACCGGCTATGAAAAACTTTTGACCTTGACGTCGGTTTTCAACTGCCGGGTCTTGCCGTCCTGATACTTGATTATGGTCTCGATGTGGATGATGTCCTGGTTCGCGTACATGCCCTCGATGATATCTCTGTATTTTTCGTCGACGAACCGCCGCCGGACCTTGCGGGTCCGGGTCAGTTCGTCGTCATCGGCATCGAGTTCCTTGTACA